>CAUGKJ010000177.1 GCA_959600045.1 uncultured Haemophilus sp. | reverse complement strand
GGTTATAAATTTTCACCAGTTATATATAAATTTTTGTAGAAATTTTATTCCAAGAAGTAGATATAAATCTAAAAACAACCGCACTTTGATTTCTCAACCAAAGTGCGGTTAATTTTTACATTATTTTTATTTACCGATGATTTCTGCTAAATCAACTTTGCGGTTTTCGTAACGAGAACGGGTACATGCATCGGCAGTAGCAATAGCGGCACGAGCGGCTTCACCAGTGAGTAATTTTACAAATTCCTCAGTTGGTTCCATACCATGAAGAATGTCATTTAAATAACGCATTTCTTTTTTCATGATAGAACTCAACCAGAGCGGTGTGCGTTTGCCCGGTTTACCGTATTGAATCGCACCGTCCATTTCTGTGCTGTTGTAAATACGGGTACGGTCATCATCTTCTTCTTGGGTTTCGTGAATGAGGAAATAGGTGTCTTTTCCATCCACGCGAAGGGTACCTTTGGTATTGTACATATCAAGTTTGATCGCACCTTTTTCCCCTTGAATTAATACATAATGTTCACCCCAACGGAAAGCGGAACCCCATTCTAGAACAGCGAAGCGATTATCATCGTATTCCATGGTGACAAAAATCATATCGTCTTCATCACCAAAGTTTTCGCCTTTGTGTGCAACATTGGCGGCTGCCATGGTAACAGTTTTTGGCATGCCCCCCATAATGAATTGTACGCAGTCTAATTCGTGAATATGGTGGTATAAGTGGCCGCCAGATTTTTCACGGATTTTTTTCCATGAAATGGTTGGTTGTTGTTCTTCCCAGCCGTTACGTGCGGTGTGACAATAAAGCACTTTACCGATCACGCCTTGATTGATTAATTCTTTGGCATGGTGAACACCGTTAAAGAAGTTCATCACATGGCCAGCCATAAAGGTGACGCCATTTTCTTCACAAGCGCGTACCATGTCGTCACAGTCTTGATAACTTAAGGCAATTGGTTTTTCACAGAAAACATGTTTTTTGTTTTTTGCTGCAAGAATGACCGGTTCTTTGTGTAAGTAGTTTGGGGTGGCAACAATCACGCAATCCACATCAGGGGAAGTGACTAATTCTTCAAGAGATTTTGCCGCTACACATTGTAATTCTTGAGCAATGGTTTCACCATTTTCAGGGTCGTATACCATTGTAATCTGTGCATCATCAAATTCATTCATGAAACGGGCTAAATCCGCACCAAAATAGCCAACGCCAACAACACCATATCGCATCATAATAAACTCCTTATTTTTTCACTGAGATTTGTTTTTCTGTTACCATGGATTGCTTCGCTGCTTCTGCAACTTCGATGGCTTCAGTTAAACATAGACTTAATGGGCTGGTTTTTCCTTGCGTTAAGTGCTCCACCACACTTTGTACTTCAATTTCAGCCGCTCGGCTTAACCAAAGTTGGCAAGGTGCGTGGGTGACATTATATTGCTGTGTGCCTTTTGCACTTTCGCGTAAAGATAAATCAGCCTCAAATTCATCAAATAAATCAACGTGTTCTATTTTTCCATCTAGATAATTAAATGTTACACTTGAGGTAAAGAAATTGACTTCAATCACACCATTTTCACCATGAATTTGAATGCCCCATTGGTGTAATCGATAAGCCGTGCCCATTTCGAGCGAACCTAACACGCCATTTTCAAAACGTAGTAACAGTTGCAACACATCACGACTATCTGGTGTATCGTGATGCGCTTGATTAGCGGCTTGAGCAAAGACTGCCTCAATATCGCCTAATAACCAACAGAGTAAATCCAGTTCGTGAATGAGGTGGAAAAGCTCGCCGCCCGTAAGATTGGCATCTAATTTCCACCACTCTTTGTTTGGTAGGTTTTCAATCCAACGCTGACGCATGGCTCGTGCGACCGTAATTCTGCCTAATTTTCCTTGTTCTAAAGCCGCTTTGACTTTCAACATGCCTGGCAACGTACGTTCCAAATGGCCCACAAAAATGAATTTGCCTTTTTCTTCAGCAAGACGGCGTAAATGTTGGCCTTGAGAAGCGCTTAAGGTAAAAGGTGTTTCAATAAAGACATGACAGCCTGCATTTAACGCTAAGATAGCGGGGGAATAATGAGCATAGTTTGGGGTGGCGATGACCACTAAATCCGGTTTAGTTTCTGCCAACATTTCCTCCACACTAAAAAAGGCTTGGCTACTGTATTGGTCTGCGAGTTTTTGTGCTAGAGAAGGATTGATATCGGTCACTGCAATTAAGTTTGCTTGTGCTTTGTCAAATGCGGAAGCTAATTGAACGCCAAAAAAGCCGCAGCCGATTAAGGCAATGTTTAATCCATTAGTTTGCATCATGCCCTCCTTGTTGTAAGCGTTGGCGAATACTTTGGAAATATTGCAAGATCGCGCGTTGCATGCGTACCAAATCATGCGCTTCCACGGCATCAATTAATTCACGGTGTTGCATGGCTAATTTTTCAGGAGAAAGTATTGGTGGCGGTAAGCCTTTTTCTACTTGCTGATAAATTTGCCAAAACGCATCTAAATATTGAATCAGTAACGGATTATTTAATGGTTCATAAAGTTTTAAATGAATGTGGTATTCATCTTTAGGGGAAAATTTTTGCTCACGGGCATTTTTTTCCATATTGGCCACTGATTTTTGCAAAAGTGCGGTCTGTTCTTGGCTAATTTTTCCCAACACCATTGGGGCAAAACCGTATTCCAAAATTTCCCGAATATCCAAAATATTAATCAGCTGATTATGATCATTATGCAAATTCAGTTGGGTGTGAAAACTTAATCCGCGAATCATTGGCACAAGAGATGATTCACTCACAAAGGTGCCAACGCCATGGCGAATGTCTAAAATGTGTAGCGCCTCTAAAGATTTAATGGCTTCACGCAAACTGGAACGGCTCACACCAAGCTGTTCAATCAGCTCATTTTCTGTTGGCATCAAATCGCCGGATTTAAGATTTTGTTTAATGATGAGCGATTTGATTTTATCCTGCAAAACGAGACTTGCTTCTTTTTTACTTGTTTTTTTCATTTCTGTTCTCATTTTCTAATCTATTTTCTGAATTTGTGATCCAGCTCTCATTCTCTCTAATTGACATAAGACATCATACGTCTTATCTTTATTTATGCAAGCAGAAATTAGCAGTGATTTTAAATTCTGTGATCTATACCACAAAATTC
>CAUGKJ010000176.1 GCA_959600045.1 uncultured Haemophilus sp. | reverse complement strand
TTCCACAATAGGATCGATAGAACGAATACCACAACGACGTAATTTTTCTTGTAACCAAATTGGTGATTGCGCTTTAACATTGACATTTTTCACCACGCGCAATAAATAACGAGGGCATGCTTCTGGCGCTTTTAATTCAATTTGAACTTTATCTGAAATCGTTGCAGGTACAGCATCAAAGTGCGGTTGATTAACAACTTGTTTATTCACCACGCCAACTTCACGCGCAACACCAGCTATGCTTAAACAATCTGCACGGTTTGGCGTTAAGCTGATTTCAATGGCTTTATCATCTAAATCTAAATATTCACGTAGATTTGTACCCACTGGTGCATCTAACGGTAATTCAATAATACCATCTGCATCCACATCAATGCCTAACTCAGAAAATGAGCAAAGCATCCCTTCTGAAGGTTGACCGCGTAATTTAGTCTTCTTAATTTTAAAATCACCAGGTAATACCGCGCCTTCAGTTGCACATGCTACTTTTAAACCTTGACGGCAATTTGGTGCACCACAAACGATATCTAATAAGCGCTCGCCACCGACATTTACTTTAGTGACACGTAATTTGTCTGCATCTGGGTGTTGAGCACATTCAACAACTTCACCTACAACAACACCTGTAAAGTCGCCTGCTACCTTTTCAACACCATCAACTTCTAAACCAAGCATCGTGATTTGCTCACATAACTGCGCTGTTGAAATTGATGGATTAACCCATTCTCTCACCCAATTTTCACTAAATTTCATTATATCTGTATCCTTTATTGATGAACGTGTTACGTTCTAAATTAATCATTATCGTGAATTTAACCCAGCGGTTAATTACTTAAATTGTTTTAAAAAACGTAAGTCGTTTTCAAAGAATGAACGTAAATCTGTGACGTTGTAGCGTAACATGGTTAAACGCTCAACCCCCATGCCTACTGCGAAGCCAGAATATTCATTTGGATCAATACCTACGTTGCGTAACACATTAGGATGCACCATACCACAACCTAATACTTCTAACCATTTGCCATTTTTGCCCATTACATCGACTTCTGCAGAAGGTTCAGTAAATGGGAAATAGGAAGGACGGAAACGAACTTGTAAATCTTCTTCAAAAAATGCACGTAAGAAATCGTGTAATAAGCCTTTCAATTCGGTGAAGTTTGCTTTTTTATCTACATAAAGCAATTCAATTTGATGGAACATTGGTGTGTGCGTTTGATCGTAGTCGTTACGATATACACGACCTGGCGCCATAATACGAATAGGCGGCTGCATTTTTTCCATGGTACGAATTTGCACGCCAGAGGTTTGTGTCCGAAGTAATAATTCGGGATTAAACCAGAATGTATCGTGATCAGCACGTGCTGGGTGATGTTTAGGGATATTTAATGCATCAAAATTGTAATAATCACTTTCAATTTCGGGACCGGTTTCCACAGAAAAACCTAACTCTGAAAAGAATTTTGTTACGCGATTGATGGTAATGGTAACTGGGTGTAAACCACCCGTTTCGGTTTTACGGCCTGGAAGGCTCACATCAATACGCTCTTTTTCTAATTTCGCATTGAGTTCAGCTTGTTCCCACTCTGCTTTTTTAGCATTCAAAAAATCTAATGCTGCTTGTTTGGCTTCATTGATTTTAGCGCCCATTGCTGGACGCTCTTCTGCAGCAACATTACGCAATTCTTGCATAAGTTGGGTGAAATGCCCTTTTTTACCAAAATATTCCACACGAATTTCATCTAATGTGGTTAAGCTTTTATTTTCGATTTGTTCAATCGCCGATTTTGCTTTCTCAACAAGATCTTTCAGATGTTGCATAGTTTCCCCTGATTATCTTTTCTAACTAAAAATACGCTTAATGATAATACTAACTCATTAAAAAATCACGCGTTTATTAGTGAATTGATGTTTCAGATGAAAAATGACAAAGATTTTTGCTATTTTTTGAGATATATCACAGTAATTTTTAACATTTTAGATAGAATGAAGAAGAATCGAGCATGTCTAGGAGGCGTATTATGTGGAAATCAATTTCTCAAGTCTTAGCTGATCAATTTGGTGCTTACTATAACATCAAAGAAAAAAACAAAGTTCCTGGTAGCGAAGTGAATGAAACTTGGCTTATTACGGATGGAATCCAACCTGTCTTTGTTAAAGTGAATGAACGGTCTTATCGTTCAATGTTTCGTGCTGAGGCTGATCAGTTAAACCTACTAGGCAAAACCAATACAATCAGACTTCCACAAGTTTATGGCGTAGGCTGTTCTCAAAATCATAGTTTCTTATTGTTAGAAGCGCTTCCTATTACTCAACAAACTGATGCCTCAGCACATTTTGGCGAAGAATTAGCCAAACTTCATCAAGTATCCGGTACTAAAAACTATGGTTTAGATTTCGACACTTGGCTTGGTCCTGAGTATCAACCGAATAAATGGAATGGAAGTTGGGCAAAATTTTTTGCAGAACAACGTATTGGATGGCAATTACAACTTTGCAAAGATAAAGGTTTAGACTTTGGCAGCATTGATTTAATTATTGAAAAGGTAAAACACAAACTTTCAAAACATAATCCTAAACCTTCTTTGTTACATGGTAACTTATGGATTGAGAATACGGCTATTGTAGGTAATCAAACCTTTACTTATGATCCTGCCTGCTACTGGGGGGATAGAGAATGTGATTTAGCATTCAGTGAACTATTTCAACCTTTCTCGCCTGAATTCTATGAAATTTATGACCGCACTTTTCCGCTTGATAAAGAAGGTTTTGAAGAAAGAAAACACCTTTATCAGCTTTATTACCTGCTCAATTTCAGTCATCGTTTCAATGGAAGTTATATAAACTTAACTACTAAATTGATTGAAGAACTTTTACTTGAATAATTTCTTAACATAAAATAAAAAAGAGCGTAATTTTTATTACGCTCTTTTTGTCTTCTCTATCTAATTATTTTTGATAAAGAGGTGCTGGACCTTGAGTTCCACCGTTAGTTTGACTACCTTCTTGTAATTTTAATACAGAACCAGAAGCAGTGATTTCTACACGACGGTTTGGACGTAAACAGTCTTTCTCAGCTTTACTTGCGTGTTTGTAACCATTACAAGCTTTAACTTGTGGCACTTTACCGTAACCAACAGCTGTAATTTCAGATGTTACACCATCTTCAATTAA
>CAUGKJ010000175.1 GCA_959600045.1 uncultured Haemophilus sp. | reverse complement strand
TTGCTATTTTTCTTATTAATTGTAGCGATGACATTAGTCATTGTGCGTATTAGCTTGGTGAATTCTGAGTGGTATAACAATATGTACAAGTCCTTACAGGAATTTAATGAGTCGGCGTTTTGGGATCAAATGATGCTATTTTGTGTGATTGCGACAAGCTCCGTAATGACGGCATTACTTAGCTATTATTTAGAACAACGTTTTTCTATTAATTGGATTGAATGGTTGAATGGCCAGTTAGTCAATAAATGGATGAATAATCGTGCGTACTATAAAACGCAGTATGTTTCCGCCAACTTAGATAACCCTGATCAACGTATTCAACAAGATGTGCAATCCTATGTACGAACCACGCTCTCTTTAAGTATAGGGGTGATTGATGCTGTCACCTCCATAATTTCTTATACGATCTTATTGTGGGGATTGGCAGGGCCAATGATGGTATTTGGTACTGAAATTCCACGTATGATGGTATTTTTGGTATTCGCGTATGTGATTATCACTACTGCGATTGCGTTCCGCTTAGGGCGTCCATTGATTATGTTGAATTTCGTGAATGAGCGCTTAAACGCTAACTATCGTTATTCTTTAATTCGTATTAAAGAATATGCGGAAAGTGTGGCATTTTATGCGGGGGAGAAAGTCGAAAGTAGTCAACTTTATAAACAATTCGGCGCAGTGATCAATAACATGTGGGATATTGTTTATCGGAGCTTAAAATTCTCTGGTTTTAACTTAGTGGTAAATCAAGTTTCTGTAGTGTTTCCTTTGCTTATTCAAGTCGGTCGTTATTTCGAGAAACAAATTAAATTAGGCGATCTTATGCAAACGATACAAGTGTTTGGCAAATTACATTCGAATTTGTCATTTTTCCGCACTTCTTATGATAGTTTTGCTGGATATAAAGCGACATTGGATCGTTTAACAGGCTTTAGTTATGCGATTGATATGGCAAATCGTCAATCTACTTCCCATTTACACGAACATGAAACTGACGTGATCTTTAAGAATTTAACCGTCAGTAATCCATTTGGCAAAACCTTAATTGAGAATTTAAATTTGACGTTGCCACAAGGTTCAACTCTATTAATTCAAGGTAATTCAGGCGTGGGTAAAACCACGTTGTTGAGAACTGTGGCGGGGCTTTGGGCATATTCTGAAGGGGATATATATTGTCCTACTCATCAGCTTTTCTTATCGCAAAAGCCTTATTTACCGCAAGGTAGTTTGTTAACGGCACTGGCTTATCCGAATGAAGAAAAGGACTTTAATCGTGATGAGATGATTGAGGTGTTGAAACAAGTGTCTTTAGGGCATTTACAAGATCGTTTAGATCAAGAGCAAGATTGGACACGTATTCTTTCGCTAGGTGAGCAACAGCGTTTGGCTTTTGCTCGTTTGCTACTACATAAGCCGAAAGTCGCATTCCTGGACGAAGCCACGGCGAGTATGGATGAAGGCTTAGAAGATACGATGTATCGTCTGTTAAAAGAACGCTTACCTCATACAACGGTTATTAGCGTGGGGCATCGTTCAACCTTGCAGGCTTTCCATCAGCAACAATTGATGATTTTAGGTAACGGTAAGTGGCAATTCACTGATCGAAATCAGGTATAAAATACCACTAAAATTGACCGCACTTACCTTGTTAGAAAAAATAGCGAGGTAAGTGTAGAGGAGCAAAGCAAAAAATCCTGTTATCAAGCTCGATTTTTTGGTACATTTAGCACAATTTTTTTCTATGCTCAGAAATGAGTAATTTTTCACCAAACTAATGACGGAATTCTTATGTTATTCAAAAAAATTCGTGGTTTATTTTCAAATGATCTTTCTATCGATCTAGGTACAGCAAATACATTAATTTACGTGAAAGGCCAAGGCATCGTACTTGATGAGCCTTCAGTTGTGGCAATTCGTCAAGACCGTATGGGCGCATACAAAAGCATTGCGGCAGTAGGTAAAGAAGCAAAACAAATGCTTGGTCGTACACCAAAAAGCATTGTAGCAATTCGTCCGATGAAAGATGGTGTAATTGCTGATTTCTCTGTAACTGAAAAAATGTTGCAATACTTTATCAAACAAGTACATAGCGGCAACTTTATGCGTCCAAGCCCGCGCGTACTCGTTTGTGTACCGGCTGGTGCAACTCAAGTTGAACGTCGCGCAATTAAAGAATCAGCATTAGGTGCAGGTGCACGTGAAGTCTATTTAATTGAAGAGCCAATGGCGGCAGCAATCGGTGCAAACTTGCCGGTTTCTACAGCGATCGGTTCAATGGTGATTGATATCGGTGGTGGTACCACTGAAGTGGCAGTGATTTCTTTAAATGGTATTGTGTACTCCTCTTCGGTACGTATCGGTGGTGACCGTTTTGATGAAGCAATCATTTCTTATGTTCGTCGTACTTTTGGTTCTGTGATTGGTGAACCAACTGCAGAGCGTATCAAGCACGAAATTGGTTCAGCTTACATTCAAGAAGGTGATGAAATTTTAGAAATGGAAGTGCACGGTCATAACCTTGCTGAAGGTGCGCCTCGCTCATTCAAATTAACCTCTCGAGATGTACAAGAAGCTCTTCAACAACCATTAAATGGTATTGTTGCAGCGGTGCGCACAGCACTTGAAGAATGCCAACCAGAACACGCAGCAGATATTTTTGAACGCGGTATGGTGTTAACGGGAGGTGGTGCCTTATTACGCAACATTGATGTGTTGTTATCAAAAGAATGTGGTGTACCGGCAATCATCGCAGAAGAACCATTAACTTGCGTAGCTCGTGGTGGCGGTGAAGCAATCGAAATGATTGATATGCACGGCGGCGATATTTTTAGCGACGAAATTTAATCTCTAAAAGTGCGGTCAGAAAAATCGGCGTTTTTAATTCGTCTGATTTTTGACCGCACTTTTCCTTTTAACCCTAGGACAGTGAATGAAACCCATTTTTGGTAAAGCACCACCATTAGGTATCCGACTCGCATTAGCAATGATTGCTTCGATGACACTCATTTTAGTTGATGGACAAACTTCATCAATGACGAAGGCTCGTAGTGTGATGGAAACTGCCGTTGGAGGCTTGTATTACCTTGCGAATGGGCCAAGAACAGTTCTAGATGGTGTATCAAGCAACTTGGTTGATACCAATAAGTTACTCATTGAAAATAAAGTATTGCGTGAGCAATTGCGT
>CAUGKJ010000174.1 GCA_959600045.1 uncultured Haemophilus sp. | reverse complement strand
CAGAAAAAGATAACTTTGATTTGCTAATTGATTTCACGCGTCCGGAAGGCACTCTTGAGCATATCGCATTTTGTGTCGCTAATAACAAAAAGATGGTGATTGGTACCACGGGGTTTGATGATGCAGGTAAAGCCGCAATTCAAGCTGCATCAGAAAAAATTGCCATTGTATTTGCCTCAAACTTTAGCGTAGGGGTGAATCTGGTATTTAAACTATTAGAAAAAGCTGCCAAAGTGATGGGCGATTATTGCGATATCGAAATCATTGAAGCGCACCACCGCCACAAAGTAGATGCACCATCGGGTACGGCACTTTCTATGGGCGAGCACATTGCGAAAACTCTTGGACGTGATTTAAAAACGCACGGCGTATTTTGTCGTGAAGGCATTACAGGCGAACGCAAACGTGATGAAATTGGTTTCTCTACCATTCGTGCCTCTGATGTCGTGGGTGAACATAGTGTCTGGTTTGCAGATATCGGTGAGCGCGTTGAAATTGCCCACAAAGCATCAAGTCGTATGACCTTTGCAAATGGCGCAGTGCGTGCAGGTAAATGGTTAGAAAAACAATCTCACGGATTGTTTGATATGACAGATGTATTAGATTTGAATAATTTATAGAGAGTAGATAGGATTTTTTAATTCACTTATTAAATAATGATCCGTACATGTTATGTGTGGATCGTTATGTTTTTATGTATGATGAATCTTTGATTTAGACAGGAAAAAGATGAAGACTATTTTCTCCTTACTTATTGCTTTTTTAGCTATTTATTTGGGTATATCTATAGCGATTATAGTCACTGGAATTGTTTTAGAGGCACCTAATATAAACTATAGGTTTATCTTTGAAGACACTTTTAAACCTTCAGTATTTATATTTTTTGTAATTATATTTTTTAGTTATTTAATAGCACCTAAAAAATAGTAAAATTACATACAGGCAGAGTTCGTTAAGTTTTAATGAATTACAGTTCCAATTCAATATCCGTTTCCACCCGACAACAACAGAGTAAAATCTCATCGGGTTGAATAAAGGCAAGGGGCGCATCGGCGTAAGATACCTTGCCTTTTTTGATCTTCACGCGGCAAGAACCACAATAACCTGAACGACATTGATATTCATGGTGAATTTGATGTTGTTCTAAAAAGTTAAGCAGAGAAGTTTGGTTATCGAAATCTAAGGTGATTTGGCGCTGAATAAGATGAATTTTCATGAAACAAAATAAAACAAAATTTTGCTCATTATAGAAGAAAGAGAAGTAAAACTCACGGCTCTTTTGTTGTAATATAGCGAGCTAATATTCATCATAAGGGAAGACCATGCGAACCTTTCTAAAATTAACGTGGATTTCAACCGCACTTTTATTAACGGCTTGTAGCACCATTTCAAAAGAGCCGGTTAAGCATATTGATATGTATGTAAAGCCTTATTACGATGCCAGAGATGGGCGACTTGAACAGATTAATGTGAACAAAGAGATTGATTCGTTATTACTGAAAAATACACAAAAAGATTTTGAAAGTGCAGTCAATATTATTGAGAAAAAAGTGGATTTTGTTTCTCCGATGACAATGTTTGCACTTTCTGCTCGTGCTTATGATTTTGGCCTACGAGATGAAGCGGTAAAATGGTTCTATCGTGGGCAGAACCGCTTAATCACCGCGCTATATGTGTTGGATTTAGATAAATTAACAGTATCGAATAATACGGCATTTGGGCAATTAGTGGGACAGCATGTTAATCCCTATGCGTTCTGTGATTTGAATAAGCAACACAAGGCGGCGCAAGATGCGATTGACTGGGCTAAAAATCATCCGTATCAGGCGGTGTTTTTACCTCAATTACCAAGCAAGCATCCAGATAGAAAACAAGCGTTAAAAGAAGTAGAAGCAAAACTTGATGCACGTTTAGTTGAGCAAGACCGCTATTTTGCTAATCCTGAAAATAAAGCGAAATGGGAAAAAGAACGCCAAGATAACTTAGTTAATGAACGATTTTGTTGGTAATTTTAAAAATCTTAAGGTTGCTTAAGATTTCATTAAGATTTGTTGTGTTTAATAAGCATCAACAAGGCGGCAATGAGGATAATCCTTCGCTTTGAAACATGATTAATTTATGCTTAATTCTATTTAGGAGAACATGATGAAAAAATTTGCTTTAGCAACCCTTTTAGCTTTATCTACTTCAGCAGCATTTGCTGGTTTTAATGGCAACACTGCACAAGGTGGCTTCCAAGGTGGTGATCAAGGTCAACAACTTACTGTTAAACAAGCATTATCTGCGAAAGATAATTCTATGATTACCTTAGTCGGTAACATCACTCAACAAATTGATGGTGATGAATATGTTTTCACCGATGGCACAGACCAAATCAAATTGGAAATTAAAAAGCGCGTTTGGAATGGTTTAAATGTGGGACCTCAGGATAAAATCCGCGTTTACGGTAAATTGGATAATGAACCTTTTGAAAAACCAGAGCTTGAAGTCATTAGCGTTGAAAAAGCGCAATAATTCATATAATTTGAAGTGGTGGGCAAAAGCCTGCCATTTTTTCGTTTTGAGAAAGATAAAAGTGCGGTCAATATTATGCGAGTTTTATTAGTAGAAGACGATGCGCTCATCGGTAATGGTCTGCAAATTGGTTTAACGAAATCAGGCTTTATTGTAGATTGGTTTACCGATGGTCAAAGTGGATTAAATGCCTTAATCGGCGCGCCTTATGATGCGGTGGTATTGGATTTAACCCTGCCTAAACTGGATGGTTTGGATGTATTAAAACAATGGCGTTCAAATAATCAAGATGTACCTGTATTGATTTTAACTGCACGTGATACATTGGATGAGCGCATTAAAGGTATTCAACAAGGCGCTGATGATTATCTTTGCAAACCCTTTGCCTTGGCTGAGGTGGTGGTACGATTACAGGCATTAATTCGTCGTCGTTATGGGCAAGTTAAACCACAGATTGAGCATGGCAATGTCAAACTCGATCCTGCTCAACGTAAGGCTTGGTTGAATGAGGATGAAATTACATTAACCGGGCGTGAGTATAAATTACTCGAGCTTTTTATGCTGAATAAAGAACGAGTACTTTCTCGTGCAACCATCGAAGAAAAACTGTCAAATTGGGATGAAGAATTAAGTAGCGGTACATTGGACGTACATATTTATAATTTACGTCA
>CAUGKJ010000173.1 GCA_959600045.1 uncultured Haemophilus sp. | reverse complement strand
CAAATTTTTATTCATTTTTCTTCTTTTGGTATGTTAATTTGCGGTAATTTTGTATTTAAAGAAAATCTCTGATTACATCAAAAGATTGGTTTAGGTTTATTATTGGCTGGGTTGGTGCTTTTCTTCAATGATAAGCTTGAGGTGTTTAAAGGAGAGAGTGGTTATTTAACAGGTGTCTTACTCAGCCTGACTGCTTCATTAGTTTGGGTTGCTTATGGTATGGCACAAAAGCTCATGCTCCGTCGTTTTAGTTCGCAACAAATTTTATTAATGATGTATTTCGGCTGTCTTTTAGTCTTTACACCTGTAGCTGAATTTTCACAAGTGAGTAACCTCACCCCGTTTGCATTCGGTTGTTTTGTTTATTGCTGCTTGAATACGTTATTTGGTTATGGGGCTTATGCTGAGGCGCTTAATCGTTGGGAGGTTTCTAAAGTAAGCGTAGTGATAACCTTAGTACCACTCTTTACCATTTTCTTTGCACATCTTGCCCATTATGTGAGCCCTGAGAATTTTGCCGCGCCAGAATTAAATATGATTAGCTATATTGGGGCGTTTGTTGTAGTATGCGGAGCAATTTTGTCGGCAATCGGACATAAGTTATTACCGCAATCAAAGTAAAGTGCGATTAAATATTGGAGAGTTTTTATGAAATTTATTGATGAAGCCCTGATTCGAGTGGAAGCAGGGGATGGTGGAAACGGTTGTGTGAGTTTCCGCCGTGAAAAATTTATCCCTAAAGGCGGCCCAGATGGTGGCGATGGTGGCGATGGCGGTGATGTTTATTTGGTTGCAGACGAAAACTTAAATACTTTGATCGATTATCGCTTTACGAAACGTTTTGCTGCAGAGCGTGGTGAGAACGGACACAGTTCAGATTGTACCGGTCGCCGTGGTAAAGATATTACGTTACGTGTGCCAGTGGGAACGCGTGCAATTGATAATGACACCAAAGAAGTGCTTGGCGATTTAACGAAGCATGGTGCCAAAATGTTAGTAGCGAAAGGTGGTTATCATGGTTTAGGTAATACGCGTTTTAAATCTTCAGTGAACCGTGCGCCTCGCCAAAAAACCATGGGTACACCAGGGGAAAAACGCGATTTATTATTAGAATTAATGCTTCTTGCGGATGTCGGGATGCTAGGTTTACCGAATGCAGGTAAGTCTACCTTTATTCGTGCCGTTTCAGCCGCAAAACCAAAAGTCGCTGATTATCCATTTACTACTTTAGTGCCAAGTTTAGGCGTAGTGAAAGTTGATGAGAGCCATAGCTTTGTGGTGGCAGATATTCCTGGATTGATTGAAGGTGCATCAGATGGCGCTGGTTTAGGGATTCGTTTCTTAAAACACTTGGAACGTTGTCGTGTGTTAATTCATTTAGTGGATATTAACCCAATTGATGAATCCGATCCTGCAGATAATATTGCGATCATCGAGTCAGAATTATTCCAATATAGCGAAAAATTAGCAGATAAACCTCGTTGGTTAGTCTTCAATAAAATTGATACGATGACTGAAGAAGAGGCGCATGAACGTGCTCAAGAGATTACCGAACGTCTTGGTTGGGAAGAAGGGTATCACCTTATTTCTGCCGCAACCGGTAAAAATGTGCCACCACTTTGTCGTGATATTATGGATTTCATTGAAGCAAATCCACGCGACGCTGAAGTGGAAGAAAATAAACCAGAAGAAGTGAAATTCAAATGGGAAGACTACCATCAAGAACAGCTTGCTGAACATCAATTTGATGATGAAGATGACGACTGGGATGATTGGGACGAAGAAGATGAAGAAGGCGTTGAGTTTATTTACAAACCTTAATGCCTAAATGAAAAAAAGAGCGGAAATTTGACCGCTCTTTTTTTATTGGGGTTAACCTTTCTTTTTCCCACCTTGGCGCGCTTTAAAGCGAGGGTTGGTTTTCGAAATGACATAAACGACACCGTGGCGGCGAACAATTTTGCAGCCAGGACGGTTTTTAGCACTTTTTAGCGAAGATAATACTTTCATTGAATATTCCTATTTTGATTTAAATGCACCAAATTTACCATAGCGGTTTGCAAATTCACTTGCACGACCTTCATTCCCAATTTGACGGGTTTTACCGGTATAAAATGGGTGAGAAGCAGATGAAGTATCACACATAAATACAGGGTATTCATTACCATCTTCCCATTTCATGGTGTTGTTAGTTTTAGCGCAAGAACGGATTAGAAAGCCTTGTTTCGCATTGGAATCGTAAAATAAAACGGTACGATAATTTTCAGGGTGAATGCCTTTTTTCATTAGAACTCCTTATATGACGGAAATAATTAGGCGAAGATACTAATTTAAAAGAGAATGATTATCAATGTACTTTTATTCATAGCCATGAGAATTTTTTTCATATTGAGAAAAAGAAAAATGCCTTTCGATTGAAAGGCATTTTGTCTGTTTGGTCGGAGAGTTATCCACGATGCGCATTTTTCATAATACGCTCTTTCGCCACTTTCCATTCACGTTCTTTAATATCATCACGTTTATCATGTTGTTTTTTACCTTTCGCAAGACCGATTTTGATCTTTGCCCAAGGGCCTTTCCAATAAAGAGAAAGGGCAACAATGGTAAAACCATCACGGCTTGATTTACCGAAAAGATTATCTAGTTCACGTTTATTCAATAAAAGCTTACGTGTACGCGTCGGATCGCAAACCACGTGGGTCGAGGCCAAGCTTAATGGTTGAATAGTCGCACCAAATAAATAAGCTTCACCATTTTTAAAAATGATATAGCTGTCGCTGATATTGGCTTTACCAGCACGCATTGATTTTACTTCCCAACCTTGTAATTCAAGGCCAGCTTCAATTTCATCTTCAATAAAATATTCGTGTCTAGCTCGTTTGTTTAAGGCAATGGTGTTGGAGCCGACTTTGACTTTCTTTTTGGTCATTGGTATCCGTTGTTCATTAATCGTAAATTGGCGTTGATTTTACCGAATCTCTCCGTGGATAGCAAAAAACAAAAGGCTGATTTGATTCAGCCTTTTATTACTAAATGATCGATTATTCTTCTAATTCACCACAGAAACGATAGCCTTCACCATGCACGGTAGCAATAATTTCTGGTGTATTAGGATGATCTTCAAAATGTTTCCGAATGCGGCGAATTGTTACATCCACAGTACGATCTTGTGGTTTTAATTCGCGTCCTGTCATTTTTAGCAATAATT
>CAUGKJ010000172.1 GCA_959600045.1 uncultured Haemophilus sp. | reverse complement strand
CAACTGTTACTGTAACAGCATCAGAAGCAGCTTCAACTGATGCTGAAGTGTCTTTTGCATTAACGGTGTAAATCGTTTGATTATTCGCACCAGTTTCAGAAGTAACCTCTACATTTGTTCCTGCTTTTACTTCTGTTTTAGCTGCCGCTGCGGCTTTAGTAATATTGGTATTAAGCTCGTTCTTCGCTGCATATAATTGGCTACCATTCACAGCTTCTTTACTATCTGCTGAAATTGTACCATTTGATACATTCGTGATTTTTTTATCACCTGCATTAATACCATCTTGATTAATTGTAACAGGCCCCACGGTGACATTTTTAGCTGTAACATTATTAACAGTAATATCATCTTTTAAATTCACTGTGATATTAGCTGCATTATCACCATCTTCAACAACCACTTTGGTATTCTTACCATCCACAAAATTCACTTTGCCATGGGTATTAATACGTGATGTTTCTTTACCATTGTTTTGAATGTTAAAGCCCGCATTATAATAAGCTTGATATAACTGGCTACCATTTACTGCGTCATTCGAAGTAGCGGTAATTCGACCTGCTCCTACATTTTGGATTTGGCGAACAAGTTTTCCATCACCGACAGATACTGCACCTTTTTGAGTTGAAAAAGTACCATTGTAATTAACTGTTGTACCTTTCGCCTTATCATCAAAAGAAGATAAAGCTTTTGCTGTCTGATTAAAATCATTGGCTGCACTACTTGAATAAGAACCTAATGTCACAGAGTTTTCATGCGTACCTTTTGCTTGAGTACCAATCACAACAGCACTAACTGCAGAGACGTTACTAGATGTACCAAGAGCAATAGCATTAACAGCAGAGGAATTACTATTTTTACCAACCGCAACGGCATTCATTGATGAAGCATTAGCATTAGAACCAGTTGCCAATGCATCCACTGCTGAAGCTTTAGATGTATAACCGAAAGCCATTGAACCTCTACCACTAGCATCTGCACCGTTACCTAATGCTGAAGCTCCTACTTCACTCGCTTTAGCACCATTACCTACAGCAGTCGAAACGATTGCACTAGCGTTTGCACCTGTACCTAAAGCTGTTGCACTTTGAGCTCCAGCATAAGAGCGGCGACCTAACGCAGTGGATTCTCGTCCTTCTGTCACTGCTTCTGAGCCCACAGCAATAGAATTATCTGCTCTAGCCGATGCACCACGACCTAATGCTGTTGCGCCCCATGCTGAAGCTGATGCACTATCACCAAAAGCAGAAGCACTTAGTGCGAGAGCTTTTGAGTTTCTACCAACAGCGGTTGCTAGAGCGCCTGTTGCATTTGCTGTTGCACCAAAGGCTGAAGCCCCTTCACCATCAGCATAAGATGCCACCCCTACAGCAGTTTGGCTATTTCCACCCGCTTTCTCATTAGAAGTTTTAGCCATTAAGCCGATAGCAATTGCGTTTGTACCTTTACCACTATAGGCTCTATTACCAATCGTCACGCCATATTGAGAATTACCATCAGCTTTATCACCTAAAGTTACAGACCAACGTCCTGTATTTGTAGTATTACCACCAATTACTACGCTCTCAGTTGTTTCAGATTTAGCTTTATTACCTAAAACAACAGAATTCCCTGTTGTACCGGTTCCACCAAGGGCGCTCGCACCGATACCTCCAACAATATTTCCTTGATCATTTGATACCACATTGGTTTCAGCCATCGCGCTTGTCGTTGCACCTGCTAAAACTGCAACGCCAATGATTACATTTAATGCTTTACGTTTATCGGTTTGAGATGATTTACCCACAGATTTGCTTAGTTCTGAAACAGCAACCCAGCATTGATTTACTTTATTCCAAATAATTTTAAAAACATGATTCATATTAAAGTTTCCTATAATCTAAAAATAACTAATCAAGACAAACAAAATCTTGATTCCGAATAAGTATAATAGGAAACTCAGCAATTAACAGATAATTTACAAGATTTTACAAAAGCTTACAAAGAATAGTTTTTTATGGAAAAGTTAAATGTAATGTAAAGATAAATTAAAGATAAATTAAAGATAAATTAATAACTTAAAACATATGTATAATTATATACTTATTCTGCTGATAAAAGTAAAAATGGCCATAAAATGACCATATTTTTATATTGAATTACCACTTCTCTAACGCTTCTTTATCGCTCTCTCTTGCTTCAATCCAACGTTCGCCTTGATTAGTTTGTTCTTTTTTCCAGAACGGGGCTTTAGATTTTAAGAAGTCCATAATAAATTCATTAGCGTGGTAGGCATCACCTCGGTGAGCAGAACTAATTCCAACCAAAACAATTTCATCGCCAGTATGTAAAAGTCCCACACGATGAATTACAGATACTCGCTGAATATCCCAACGAGCTTTAGCCTGTTCTACAATTTCACGTAAGGCTTTTTCTGTCATGGCGGGATAATGCTCTAAGTATAAACTGGATACCTCATCGCCTAAATTAAGATCGCGTACTTTACCCACGAAAATAACCGTTGCGCCAACTGAATGTTGCTCAGAAAGCCATTGGTAAACGGCATTTTGATCAAAAGGTTGTTCTTGTACTGAAATTTGAATATCCGTCATTTAGCCTCCTGTTACAGGTGGGAAAAATGCAATTTCATCGCCATTTTTGACCGCACTTTCTAATGGCATCAAGGTTTGATTAATGGCGACTAAAAGCTTCCCTTTTTCTAACGCTAACGCCCATCTATCACCTTTTTGAGCAAGATGTTCACGCACCGCTTCTGCTGTCGCAAAATCACCTTCAAGCTGAATAGAATCTTCACCAATTAATTCACGAGTTTGAGCAAAAAATAAAACATTTAACATCTTATTTTTCCTCCGCAATAAAATGACCGGATTTTCCACCGCTCTTTTCTAACAGGCGAACGTGCTCAATCACCATGTCTTTTTGTACGGCTTTACACATATCGTAAATAGTTAAGGCTGCTACGCTTGCTGCCGTTAATGCTTCCATTTCTACGCCGGTTTTTCCGGTTAATTTACAAAGAGATTGAATACGAACTTGATTGGTTTCAAGTAACGGTTCTAAATTCACTTCTACCTTAGAAAGTAATAAGGGATGGCAAAGTGGGATAAGTTCCCAAGTACGTTTTGCCGCTTGAATACCTGCAATACGTGCTGTAGCAAATACATCGCCTTTATGATGTTTGCCTTCCACGATCATAGAAAGGGTTTCTTT
>CAUGKJ010000171.1 GCA_959600045.1 uncultured Haemophilus sp. | reverse complement strand
GAACGTGTATAACCGCTCTTTTTCTTCTGCTAGCATTAATGACAGCGATCAATTACAGGTAAATAACTTAGGTTCTGGCGTGATCATGACCAAAGACGGTTATATTCTCACCAATAAACACGTTATTCAAAATGCCGATCAAATTGTGGTGGCGTTGCAAAATGGCAATATTTATGAAGCCAATTTAATTGGCTCAGACAATTTGACAGATCTTGCGGTATTAAAAATTAAAGCAACCAATCTTTCGACGATTCCACAAAATAAAGAACGCCAAGTACGAGTTGGGGATATTGCTCTGGCTATTGGTAATCCGTATAACCTCGGTCAAAGTGTTTCCCAAGGGATTATCAGTGCGGTAGGACGTAGTGCCGTAGGCGATTCTTTAGGTCGTCAAAACTTTATTCAAACCGATGCATCAATTAACCGTGGTAACTCTGGTGGTGCGTTGATTAACTCTGCAGGCGAATTAGTAGGGATCAGCACGTTAAGTATTGGTAAAACAGCCAATGAAATTGCTGAAGGGTTAAATTTTGCGATTCCAATTAGTATTGCTAATGATGTGTTATATAAAATTATTCGCGATGGCCGCGTGATTCGTGGTTATTTTGGGGTACAAAGTGAAATCACCGCTAACTCTAATGGTGGTATTGTGATTACAGGCGTGACAGCCAATAGCCCAGCAGCGAAAGCAGGCATCCAAGTGGGTGATGTGATTTTACGTTTAAATAAACAAGATAACTTATCTATTCGTGAAATGATGCAAATTATTAGTGATACTAAACCGAATACAGAAGTCATTGTTACTGTTTCTCGCTTAGGTAAAGTGATTGATCTCCCTGTAGTTATTGAAGAGTTACCATCTAACTAAGGATATATCGTGGAAGTTAAAACCAGTCACTTTTTTGCCTGTTTAGATCGTCTTCGCTTAATTCAGCGTTGGTCATTGATGCGCAATATTGAAAAGGAAAACTTGGCAGAGCATAGTCTGCAAGTTGCCTTTGTGGCACAAGCTTTAGCCATTATTAAAAATCGCTTTTTTGGTGGTAAAGTCAATCCTGAACGTATTGCGGTGATGGCGATGTATCATGATACCTCTGAAATTTTCACCGGTGATTTACCCACACCAATTAAATATTTCAACTCTGAAATAACGCATGCTTATAAAGATATTGAAGCAGCTGCAGAATTGCATTTAATTAGTTTGCTCCCGACTGAATTGCAAGAGAGTTTTGCGCCATACTTAGATAGTGAGCAATTTAGCCCAGAAGAAAAGCATTTAGTAAAACAAGCAGATTTGATTTGTGCCTATATTAAAGCTCAATTTGAATTAGAGCATGGTAACCATGAATTTAAAACAGCGAAAAAACGCTTAGAAAATTTAATGGAACAATGGCACAGTCAAGAAATGGATTATTTTTTACAGGTCTTTTTGCCAAGTTTTGGGCGATCGATTGATGAGATTGCGTTGTAAGCGAAAATAAAAAAGTGCGGTTAATTTTAACCGCACTTTTTGTTTCTAGGACTATTTCAATGTGGCTAAAATAATCTGTTCTGGATCCACGTGTAACCACACATCTTGTCCCACTTTCCAGCCATCTTTGCTATGAATACTCGCACAAAATTCAATTGAGCTGTCCTTTATTTGCAAAATCGCTTCTTCATTCTGCATAGAAAGAATTGTCGCTTGGAAAAGGTTATTTTTTTCTTCTAATGGGGTGGCGCTAATTTTCACCCAAGGGGCTTTAAACATGACCATTACTTCTTTTTCAGTAATCAGTCTGAGACGCTCAGCGCTGCGCATTGTGATCGAAACATGTAATGGATGAGCTAAATCCTGAATGTTTACTGCAACAATGCAGCGGGAATCCACAATATGTTGGCTTGCCACTTTACCGAAAAATTGATTGCGAGCGCTACTTTGTAAGGAGAATTTTGCTGTTGCTGAAAGTAGGCTGTTTAACGGAATCGTCTCATCTTGCAGAATATGGAACGCGTGTTCTTGTGTTTGTTCGAGCAAATCATAAAGCTGCAGCAAACGCTCGGCATAAGTTGTTAATGAGGTACCGCCCCCATTTTTTCCACCGATATTACGTTCTAAAAGCGGTTTGGGGCTGATTTTATTCATTGCCTCAAGGTGATCCCAAGCACTTTTATAGCTCACTTTAGCATTTTTGGCCGCTTGGTTGATTGAGCCACATTCTTTAATTTCTTTTAAGAGGCGAACACGTTTTGGATCAATAAATAATTCTTGATGAAGTTTGATCGTTAGTAAAATTTCAGTTTGTTTCATCATCTCCTCCTAATACACAATTCTGTCTATTTTACTTGATCTTTAAGTTTTTCTGTATGCTTATTTAAAAATTCAAGTTATAATTCACTCGTAGTATATTTTTTTATATATAGTTTCATTTATATAGGAGATAAATAATGAAATTAACTAAATTTGCAACCGCACTTTTAATTGCAGGCATGGGCGTATCTTTTGCGGCATCAGCAAAAGTGACTGTGTTTGCAGCAGCTTCAATGACTGATGCGCTACAACAAATTGCGGATCAATACCAAACTGAAAAGCCAAATAATACCGTCGTTTTCTCTTTTGCTTCTTCTTCTACCCTTGCAAAACAAGTTGAAGAAGGTGCACCTGCAGACTTATTTATTTCAGCTAGCAACAAATGGATGAAATATTTATCAGATAAAAATCTCACTGTAAAAGAAACTGAAAAAGTATTAGCGGGTAATGAATTAGTGTTAATTGCACCAGCCAAAAGTGCAGCTAATTCAGTGGATATTGCTAAAGGTGAATGGATCAAAGGCTTAAAAGACAGCTATTTATCTGTGGGTGATCCTGCGCATGTTCCTGCAGGACAATATGCTGAAGAGTCATTAACCAAATTAAATTTATGGGATCAAGTTAAAGATAAATTAGCGCGTGCGAAAGACGTGCGTGGTGCGTTAGCTTTAGTTGAACGCGGTGAAGCCCCTTACGGTATCGTGTATAGCACTGATGCAAAAGTGAGTAAAGACGTGAAAGCAGTAGGTGTATTCCCGAAAGATAGTTATAAACCGGTTGAATATCCAGTCGCGATTTTAAAAGATCATGACAATGCGGATACCCGTGATTTCCTCAATTACTTAGAATCGAGCGCAGCGAAAAAAATATTTGTTGAATATGGTTTCTCTGTGAAATAATGAGCTAGACTTTATAAAGAAAGGACA
>CAUGKJ010000170.1 GCA_959600045.1 uncultured Haemophilus sp. | reverse complement strand
AGAGTTTATGGAAAAACACAGCGTATCTCGTTTAGTGGGGGCACCTCCAGGCTATGTTGGCTATGAAGAAGGTGGTTACTTAACTGAAGCGGTACGTCGTCGTCCATATTCGGTAATTTTGCTTGATGAAGTGGAAAAAGCACATGCGGATGTATTCAACATTTTATTACAAGTGTTGGATGATGGTCGTTTAACTGATGGTCAAGGTCGTACGGTGGACTTCCGTAACACCGTTGTTATTATGACCTCTAACTTGGGCTCTGATTTAATCCAAGGTAGCAAAGACGAAAGCTATGGCGAAATGAAGGCCTTAGTAATGTCAGTGGTGAGCCAACATTTCCGTCCGGAATTCATCAACCGTATTGACGAAACGGTGGTCTTCCATCCACTTGGCAAAGACAATATCCGTGCGATTGCAAGCATTCAATTAGAACGTCTAGCAAAACGTATGGAAACTCGTGGCTACGAATTAGTATTTACCGAAGCGTTATTAGATTTCATTGGTGAAGTCGGTTACGACCCAATTTATGGGGCGCGTCCATTAAAACGTGCAATCCAACAAGAGATCGAAAACAGCTTGGCTCAACAAGTTCTATCTGGTCAATTATTACCAGGTAAAGTGGTCACCGTGGATTATGTGGATGGCAAAGTTCAAGCCAGACAATAATTTGTAAAATGAAAAGCCATTTAGTGAAAGCTAAATGGCTTTTTTATGCTTTGGTAAAAGATAAAATAGGGTAGAATGACGCTGTTTATAGCGTATAAAAATGAGGAAGAAAATGACCGCACTTTTAAAAATTGGTTTGGTTTCAGTGTCAGACCGTGCATCAAGTGGTGTGTATCAAGATCAAGTGATTCCCGAATTACAACAATGGTTAGAACAAGCATTGGTGGATTCTTTTGAAGTAGAAACTCGATTAATTCCAGATGAGCAGCCATTAATTGAACAAACACTGAAAGAATTGGTGGATGAGCACCATTGTCATTTAGTGCTTACAACAGGTGGTACAGGGCCGGCAAAACGTGATGTGACACCTGACGCAACGTTAGCGGTAGCCGATCGTGAAATGCCTGGATTTGGCGAGCAAATGCGTCAAGTGAGTTTACATTTTGTGCCGACAGCGATTTTATCTCGTCAAGTTGGTGTGATTCGTAAAAACAGCCTAATCTTGAACTTACCTGGGCAGCCAAAAGCCATCAAAGAGACTTTAGAAGGCGTGAAAGATGAGCAAGGTAAGGTCTTAGTGAAAGGGATTTTTAGTGCGGTGCCTTACTGCTTGCAATTAATCGATGGTATTTATATTGATACCAAGCCTGAAGTGATTACAAGCTTCCGACCGAAAGCCGCACGTCGCGAAAATTTGGAGAAATAAGATGAAAAAAATCGAAGCCATTATTAAGCCATTTAAATTAGATGATGTACGTGAAAATTTATCTGATATTGGCATTAGCGGAATGACGGTGACTGAAGTTCGTGGTTTTGGTCGTCAAAAAGGGCATACAGAGCTTTATCGCGGTGCAGAATATATGGTGGATTTTCTGCCTAAAGTGAAAATGGAAATTGTCGTGCCAGATGATTTGCTTGAACAATGCCTTGAAACCATTGTTGAAACTTGCCAAACAGGCAAAATCGGTGATGGAAAGATCTTTGTTTATGATGTAGAACGCGTGATTCGTGTTCGTACAGGCGAAGAAAATGAGGAAGCCATTTAGTGGAAAAAAACTTAAATTTTAACCGCACTGTAGTCGCCATGGCGGCTTTAGTGATTGTGTTTGCGGGAATTAAACTGGCGACAGAGATTGTCGTGCCTTTTTTATTGGCATTATTTATCGCCATTATTTGTTCGCCAGTAATTAAAGCAATGACACAACGTAAAGTGCCGCATGGTATTGCGATTGCCTTGCTGTTTATCTTAATTTTAATCGTATTCTTTTTCCTCGCGGGATTAATTAACAGCAGTGTGCAGGAATTCACACGTTCTATTCCGCAATATAAAGTGCTACTTTCAGAGCGTATAAATGACGTCATGGCGTTAGCTCAAAAACTGAAATTGCCGATTGTGATTTCTCGCGAAGCCATTATGGAGCATTTTGATCCAAGTGTGATCATGAACTTTGTGAGCCGTTTGTTATTAAACTTTTCTGGCGTGGTGACGAATGCTTTTGTGTTGATCTTAGCGGTGATTTTTATGCTGCTTGAAGCGCCAACCATGAAGCATAAACTTGCTTTAGTTTTAAGTGATAATGAACATGATGTTGTCGCGGAAGAACATCACATCGATCGTATTTTAGATGGTGTGATTAGTTATCTTGGTGTGAAAACGGTGATTAGTTTGCTTACCGGCGTCTCGACGTGGATTTTATTGGATGTAATGGATGTCCAATATGCCATTTTATGGGCAACCTTGAGCTTCCTATTAAATTACATTCCAAATATTGGTTCGATTATTGCAGCCGTGCCGATTGTTGTCCAAGCGTTATTGCTGAATGGATTTGGTGTGGGTATGGGCGTGACAGCTGGTATCATTGCATCAAATATTGTGATTGGTAATATTATTGAACCAAAAATGATGGGAAAAACTTTAGGGCTTTCTACCTTGGTCGTATTCTTTTCGTTGCTTTTCTGGGGATGGTTGCTCGGTACAGTCGGTATGTTACTTTCAGTGCCACTAACAATGGCGTTTAAAATTACCTTGGAAAGCTCTGAATCAACGAAGAAATATGCGGCTTTATTAGGTGATGTAAACGACTAAAGTGCAGTCATAAAATGTCATAATTTTAGCAATAAAAAAGCCACCGTTATGGTGGCTTTCTTTTTATCTGATGTTTAATAGATTAAGGTAAATCATCTACTTCTTTATCCACTTTGGGTGGAATCATATGTTCACGGCGTAGGCCGATATCATAAGCAATCGCAATCGCGATAAAGATTGATGAGTAAGTACCAAAACCGATACCAATTAATAACGCTAATGAGAAGTTATGAATTGATGGACCACCAAAGAAGAACAAGGCAATCACAACAAGAAGCGTTGTGAGAGATGTCATGATGGTTCTCGATAAGGTTTGCGTTAAGGAAATATCAATAATATCGATAGTTTCTACACGGCGAATTTTACGGAAGTTTTCACGCACACGGTCGAATACTACGATACTATCGTTGATAGAATAACCTACAACGGAAAGAATCGCCGCCACGAAGGTTAAATCCATTTCGACTTGTAATGCAG
>CAUGKJ010000169.1 GCA_959600045.1 uncultured Haemophilus sp. | reverse complement strand
ATGGGTAAAAGAGTTAGCAAGTAAGCTAAAATAGTTTTTCATTTTTATTTTAGGGAGCGGAAAATGTTTTTCCAAAGTTGGAGTGATTTTATCAATATGGGAGGCTACGGTTTTTATGTGTGGCTTTCCTATGGCATTAGCCTCGTGGCAATGATCATTTTGGCGATACAAAGCGTCAAGGGGCGTAAAGCAGTATTAAAAGAAGTGTTACGCGAGCAACAACGTGAAGCCCGTTTAAACCAAGCAAATAAAGGAAATACGCTATGAATCCAAGACGTAAATCAAGACTTTCGATCATCATCTTTGTGATTTTAGGTATTTCGATTGCGACAGGTTTGGTGCTTTATGCGCTTCGCCAAAATATTGATTTATTTTATACCCCTTCGGAAGTTGTAGAAGGGAAAGACGGAAATCCTGATCAAAAACCTGAAGTTGGGCAACGTATTCGTGTTGGTGGTATGGTGGTTGAAGGCTCTGTTAATCGAGATCCGAAAAGTCTCAAAGTTCGCTTTGATGTGAATGATATTGGTCCATCAATTACAGTTGAATACGAAGGTATCCTGCCGGATCTTTTCCGTGAGGGACAGGGTATTGTTGCGCAAGGTGTGTTAAAAGAACCAACCTTATTAGAAGCAACAGAAGTGCTTGCTAAACATGATGAAAATTATGTGCCGCCAGAATTAGGTGAGAAAATGCAGAAAATGCATAAACCAATGGGGGCAGAACTAAAAGGCGAGAGTGAAGCCGATCGTCGTTATAAAGAAACCCAGCAAAAATCGCAAGAAGGTCGCTAATGATTGCTGAATTAGGAAATTATGCGCTTGCTTTAAGCCTTGCCGTTTCATTCTTTTTAGCCATTCTCCCATTATGGGGGGCTGAAAAAGGTCATCCGCAACTTATGTCATTGGCTCGTCCAATGACTTATGGTTTATTTTTTACTTTAACCATTGCGTTTGCTGCATTGTTTTATCTCTTTGCTGTCAATGATTTTAGTGTGCAATATGTGGTAAATAACTCTAACAGTAGCTTACCGATTTATTATCGTTTATCTGCAGTTTGGGGCTCACATGAGGGTTCATTATTACTTTGGATTTGGTTATTAACCCTTTGGGGTGCAGCGGTTGCTTTATTTAGCAAACACTTACCACAAGAAGCCGTGGCTCGCGTGTTAGGTATTATGGGGATTATTAGCATCGGCTTTTTACTCTTCGTATTATTTACCTCAAATCCGTTTACCCGTACATTCCCTGACTTCCCAGTAGATGGCAGAGAACTCAACCCAATGTTGCAAGATGTGGGCTTAATTTTCCACCCACCATTACTTTATATGGGATATGTTGGTTTTTCTGTTGCCTTTGCCTTTGCGATCGCCTCATTAATGACGGGTAAATTAGACTCAGCTTGGGCTAGATGGTCACGCCCTTGGACGATCGCTGCTTGGGTGTTTTTAACACTCGGGATCGTGCTCGGTTCTTGGTGGGCATATTATGAGCTCGGCTGGGGTGGCTGGTGGTTCTGGGATCCAGTAGAAAACTCTTCTTTAATGCCTTGGCTTGCGGGAACCGCATTAATTCACTCTTTAGCGGTGACTGAAAAACGTGGCTCTTTTAAAGCTTGGACTGTGCTTTTAGCGATTTTGGCGTTCTCCCTTTGCTTACTGGGTACATTCTTAGTTCGTTCCGGTATCTTAGTGTCAGTACACGCCTTTGCTTCAGATCCAACACGTGGTTTGTATATTCTTGCTTATTTGGTTGTAGTGATAGGTGGCTCGTTAACCTTGTATGCTTATAAAGGCAACCAAATTCGTTCACGTGATAATGCGGAACGTTATTCTCGTGAAACCTTATTATTATTAAATAACATCCTATTAATGACCGCACTTTGTGTGGTGTTCTTAGGAACGTTATTGCCGTTAGTTCACAAACAATTAGGTTTGGGCTCTATTTCGATTGGTGCACCGTTCTTTGATCAGATGTTCTTGATTATTATGACTCCATTTGCCTTATTACTGGGTATTGGACCGTTAGTAAAATGGCGTCGCGATCAGTTCTCTGAAATTCGTACACCGGTTGTTGTGAGTGTTATTGTGATGGCGATTGCAGGTTTTGCTTTACCGTATTTCTTACAAAATAAACTCACCGTCAGTGCTGTGCTTGGTACCATGATGTCCGTCATTATTGTGTTACTGAGTCTCTATGAAATGAAACAACGTGCAACACACCGCGAATCTTTCTTTAAAGGTATTACCAAACTTTCTCGTTCCCATTGGGGGATGATTTTGGCTCACCTTGGTGTGGCGATGACCGTTTGGGGAATTGCCTTTAGCCAAAACTTCAGTGTAGAACGTGATGTGCGAATGGCTGTGGGTGATACGGTACAGATTGCTAACTATGACTTCAAATTTGCAGGCGTGAGTGATGCAAATGGTCCTAACTATATGGGCGGTAAAGCACAAATCGACATTTCAAAAGCAGGTAAACCGGAAGCAACATTATTTGCTGAAAAACGTTTTTATACCGTCAGTAAAATGCCAATGACGGAAGCAGCAATTAATTGGGGCTTTACTCGTGATCTTTATGTCGCTTTAGGTGAAAAAATAGATGATAACTCATGGGCACTACGTCTTTACTATAAACCATTTATCCGTTGGATTTGGATTGGCGGATTGTTTATGGCATTAGGTGGCTTGCTCTGTATGTTTGACCGTCGTTATCGTTTTAGTCGATTAGTTAAACAGTCTTAATTGTAATAAGGGGCGTATGCCCCTAGAAATAGATGTGAAATTGATAGTGTTATGAATAAAAAATTACTTATCCCACTTATTATTTTTCTTGCTGTGGCTGCTGCTTTTTTAGTTCAGTTAGGACGTAACGCGCAAGGTGATGATCCAAAAGCGTTAGAATCTGCGCTTGTGGGAAAACCAGTGCCACAGAAAACATTAACGGATTTATTGGAAAATAAAACCTACGGTAATGAAATTTTCCAACAAGGCAAACCGATTCTATTAAATGTGTGGGCAACTTGGTGTCCAACTTGTTATGCCGAGCATCAATACTTGAATCAATTGGCTAAACAAGGTGTCACAATCATTGGTATCGACTATAAAGATGAATCACCAAAAGCGATAAAATGGCTGAAAGATTTAGGCAATCCTTATAGTCTTGTGCTTAAAGATGAAAAAGGTTCTTTTGCATTAGATTTGGGGGTTTACGGCGCACCAGAAACATTTATCG
>CAUGKJ010000168.1 GCA_959600045.1 uncultured Haemophilus sp. | reverse complement strand
ATCATATTCCAACCCTTTGGATTTATGGATAGTCACAATCTTCACTAATTGACGTTCGCTTTCTAAACGAATTTGTGCTTCTTGACGACCATTATCTTGAATTTGCTTTTCAAACCAGCGCAATAATGCCGCTTCACTTTCATTTAATGCAGCTGCTTGCTGTAAAATTTCGGCTAAATGTAATAAATCCGTCAGTTTTCGTTCGCCATCAGGCCGAGATAAGAGTTTTTCTGTGATATTTTCAGCTAAAAGTAAATGGTGCAACATCGGCAATACGCCTTGGCGTTGCCAAATTTGTTGATACTCTGCAAATTTTTCTGCCCAACGTTGCCACTGAATTTCATCCTGGTGAATTTGGTGAATTTCAGCTGCATTTAAGCCGAAAAGTGCGGTCGCAATGGCATTCAAAATTGGGCGTTCCGTCACACTCAAACACGCTTGCAAAATCAAGGCCAGTTCTTTTGCGGTGTTACTCTCAAAGACATTTCCTCTATCCGAAAGGTAAACCGAAGCAATACCGAGTGCTTGCAATTCTTTCTTCACGAGATCTGCTTCAGTATAACCACGCACCAAAACAGCAATATTTTCTGCTCGCAATGTTTGATTTTCTGCTTTGCTTTCATTCGGAAAAACAACCGGATTTTCAGCCGCACTTTTTAACCATTGCTGAATCGACGTTGCGCAAGCTTTCGCATAATCTTGCTGGGTGGATTTGTCTTTATCGTTAATGTAAAAACGGAAGGCGGGCTCAGGTTGATTATTCAACTGAAAAACAAGATTTTTCTTGGCTGCGCCGACGTTTAAAAATTCGATGTTTTCATAAATAAAAGGTGAATTTTTAAAATCAAATAATCGATTTACCCCTTCCACTAAAGGTTGGGATGAACGGTAGTTTGTGCCGAGATTAAAACGCTCGCTCGCTTCGTCCGCTGCTTTTAAATAAGTGAAAATATCGGCACCACGGAAGCGATAAATCGCCTGTTTGGGGTCCCCGATCATCATAAAGCCAACATTACCAGATGCGGTTTTATTGTGATAAATTTTCGAGAAAATTTGATACTGCAACGCATCCGTATCTTGGAATTCGTCAATCATGGCAAAAGGATATTGAAAACGAATTAACTCCGCTAACTGTTCTCCGCCCTCACCATATAGTGCTTCTTTCAATAAGCGTAATAAATCATCAAAGGATTTTTCAGGATGATTCGCTTTGTATTCAAGAAGTTTCTTTTGGATACCTTGACGATAGTGATAGAGAATGATTTTTTTAAATAAATCACTTGGTTGAATTTCTTCAATTAAAGCTTCAATCTCTTCAAAGGCTGGATGCGTTATTCTCACCCCTTTTTTCTTAAAATCTGCTTTGACGGCGTTATCTAAAGCCGATTGTGTAAATTTTTTTACTAATGTTTCATTTAAGGTGATATCTGCTCTATTTTTTGCCCATGAGGTGACTTCATCTACAAGTGATAAAATTGTTTTGCTTGAATGTGTTTTTCCATTTAAACAAGATTTCTCTTTTTTTACGACTTCTTCATCAAAAAGGTTTCGGATTTCAACCGCACTTTCTAACCAAGTGTCTTTAATCTTTTCAATAATTTCCGCATTTTTAGTGATATCTTTTTGTAAAAATTCTTTTAATGGCAGTTCTAACAGTTCTGGTTTATCAAGTTGTACAGAAAAATCATTCCCAATATTTGAACCTAAATCATTCAATACATCTTCTGGCGACTTTAATTCTTTTGAAATAAATGCAGCCAAATGGAAAGGCAAATCATAAAAATGCTCTCGCCAAAATTCATTTGCAAATTGTTTGAGTAAATCAGACTGATCTTTGAGAAGTTTTAAATTGAAATGCACGCCTGAATTGAAAGCATGTTGCATCAGCATTCGGCGACAAAAACCGTGAATGGTATAAATGGAGGCTAAATCTAAATTTTGCTCAGCCAGCTTTAAGCGGCGAAGTGCGGTCGTAATATCCTCTAAATAAGGCAATAATTCCGCTAAAAATTGATGTTCCCCAGTAAAAATCGCCTTATTTTTTGTCTCATAATATTCAGAAAAAACCGAAATCGCCGCCGTTAAACGTTCCCGAATTTTACGTTTTAAATCTTCCGTCGCCATTTCAGTAAAGGTTACCACCAAAATCTCTTCCACATTCAATGGACGAGAAAAACAATTCTCACCAGCCTGTAAAAGTAAACGAAGATAGATAGAACCGATGGTATAGGTTTTCCCTGTACCAGCTGAGGCTTCAATTAAATTGACTTGATTTAAGGGTAACGAAATGGCATTAAGTGCGGTTGATTTTTGGCTCATTTTTTTATTTTTTTGGAAACATTAGTGTGTTCTTATTGTAGAGGAATTTCCATAGAAATTCATTTAGTTATTATTTATTTCTTGTATAATTTGGAGCATTTATATCTTAATAATGACACAAAATATTCTGAGGATTTTATGGCAGCAGCAATTCAACAACGTGCAGAACTTCAACGCCGTATTTGGCAAATCGCTAATGATGTTCGCGGTTCCGTCGATGGTTGGGATTTCAAACAATATGTTTTAGGTACACTTTTCTATCGTTTTATCAGTGAAAATTTTGCAAATCACATGAAAAATGGAGATGAGAGCATTAATTATGCAACTTTATCTGACAATATCATCACGCCAGAAATTAAAGCGGATGCAATAAAAACCAAAGGTTACTTTATTTACCCTAGTCAATTATTTGAAAATGTCGTGGCGACAGCCAATACTAATCCGAATTTAAATACAGATTTAAAAAGCATTTTTACAGATATCGAAAACTCCGCCATAGGCTACCCTTCCGAACAGGATATTAAAGGCTTGTTTGCCGATTTTGATACCACCAGCAACCGCTTGGGTAATACCGTTGCCGATAAAAACAGCCGTCTCGCTGCGGTATTAAAAGGCGTCGCCGAGTTAGATTTTGGTGACTTTGAAGATAATCATATTGATTTATTCGGTGATGCTTACGAATTTTTAATTTCCAACTATGCCGCTAATGCTGGTAAATCAGGTGGCGAGTTCTTTACGCCGCAATGTGTGTCCAAGCTGATTGCTCGACTAGCTTTATATGGACAAGATAAGGTCAATAAAATTTACGACCCTGCGGCCGGTTCGGGTTCTTTATTATTGCAAGCGAAAAAACCATTTGATGAACACATCATTGAAGAAGGATTCTTTGGGCAGGAAATTAATCACACCACTTACAACCTTGCTCGTATGAATATGTTTTTACATAACATTAAC
>CAUGKJ010000167.1 GCA_959600045.1 uncultured Haemophilus sp. | reverse complement strand
CCAAAAACTATAATGAACGTAGTTTGAAAGTCTTTGAAAAGATTATTGAAAAGCCAGACATCAAAACACTGAAAAAATTGACCGCACTTGGCTTGCCTATTGCTATTGCACTATGTAGTGAAGTCTCACTCTTTGCGTTAAGTAGTTTATTACTTTCCCCATTAGGCGCAGATGTGGTCGCCAGCCACCAAATTGCCTTAAACACTAGTGCCGTAGCCTTTATGTTCCCCATGTCTATTGCGATGGCTGCCACCATTTTAGTGGCGCAAGAGCTCGGTAATCACGCACCACAAAAAGCCAAAATCATGGCTCACGCGGCTATTATTCTTGGCTTGATTGCCGCAAGTGTATTGGCGTTAGTGATTTGGGTATTTAGTGCTGAGATCGCTGCATTAATTGTAGGCGATAATGCTACCGTTATTGCCCTTTCAGGTAGCTTATTAGCGATGGCGGCGATTTATCAATTTTCAGATTCAGTGCAAGTGGTCGTGAGTGGTATTTTACGTGGCTATAAAGATACTAAAATCATTCTTTATATCACGCTGCTTGCCTATTGGGGCGTGGGTATTCCAGTTGGTTATGTTCTTTCCCGCACGGATTGGATCGTACCAAGCATCGGCGCTAAAGGTTTCTGGGTTGCGTTTATCATTGCATTAACCATTGCTGCCGCTTTGCTCTTTATGCGTATGCGAAAAATCCAATCACAACCTGATGAAACCATTATTCAACAGTTAGAAAGATTGAAGTAGTTAAAGTAAAAAGTGCGGTCAAATTTGACCGCACTTTTGTCCATCAGATTTTACCATTATGGATATTATTTTCCTTATTACCTAAATATATTAGAGCCATATAATACGTAATAAAGTAAGCCACTAATATTTTCAGTGAAAAAATCATATTTTCTCTGTTGAAGATAAATTCAATCTGATCTATCACTCCAGTAAGAAAATAACGATTTATCCAGTAAACTAGTTGTGTTAGTAATGTTAAAAGAATTGCTCTTTTAAAAGCTAAAATAAAATTACTCATTTCCTCACTATTTTGTAACTTATAAATTAATAGTATAAGTTTTCAAAAAATATCATCAAAGGCAAGAAGTGCAGTCGAATTTAACCGCACTTTCATCTTTTACATCACTACCACATCAAATTGTTCTTGGTTGTAGTACTGCTCTGTTTTAACTTGAACTTGTTTGCTGATGAACATTTCAATCTCTGGCAATAAACCGTGCGATTCTTCTTTGATTAAGTAATCTGCCACAGCTGGAGAGGCATAAACCACAAATTGTTCACTCGAGAATAAGTGGTTAACGCGAATGATCTCACGCATAATTTCATAGCATACCGTTTCGACGGTTTTCACGCGTCCACGACCTTGGCAAGTTGGGCATTCATCACACAAAACGTGTTCTAAACTTTCGCGAGTACGTTTACGCGTCATTTCCACTAAGCCAAGTTGAGTAAAACCATTCACATTCGTTTTTACGCGATCCTTCGATAGGGCCTCTTCCAAGGATTCAATCACGCGATTGCGATGTTCATCGGTTTGCATATCAATAAAATCAATAATGATAATACCGCCTAAATTACGCAGTTGTAGCTGCTGAGCAATGGCTTTAGTGGCCTCAATATTGGTGTTAAAAATCGTTTCATCTAAATTTCGATGGCCAACGAATGCACCCGTATTGATATCAATGGTCGTCATGGCTTCGGTTTGCTCGATAATGAGATAGCCGCCCGATTTTAAATTCACGCGTTTTTCAAGTGCATTTTGAATACCACGTTCTACACCATAAATATCAAAAATCGGCTGACTGCCCGTATAAAGCATTAATTTCTCACTTAATTCCGGCATAAATTCATCAGTAAATTCTTTCACTTCGTTAAAACAAAGTTTGGAATCAATATGAATTTTCTCTAAATTGGCGCCGATAAAATCACGCAAAATACGTTGCGGCAATGCGGGTTCACCATAAATTTTAGAACGGGTTGGATATTTGCCTTTACGCTCAAGCACTTTACGCCATAAACGTTTTAAAAATTCCGCATCTTGGCGTAACTCTTCCTCCGTTGCGCCTTCGGTAGCGGTACGAATAATAAAGCCGCCTAACTCATCACAAAAAGGTTCAACAAGCGCTTTTAATCTTGCGCGCTCTTCTTCACTTTCAATACGTTGTGAGACACCAACATGGCTATTTTCTGGCATAAAGACGAGATAGCGAGAAGGCAATGTAATATCAGTGGTTAATCTTGCGCCTTTGGTGCCCAAAGGATCTTTTACCACTTGTACTACGATATCTTGCCCTTCGCGTACGAGTTCAGAAATGCTTTTTGCTCGGAATTGCTTTTGTTCGTTCACATCCACACACTCGGTATGTGAGACAATATCGGAAGCATGTAAAAATGCGGCTTTTTCTAAACCGATATCTACAAACGCGGACTGCATCCCCGGTAAAACACGGGTTACTCGCCCTTTATAAATATTCCCCACGATGCCACGTTTGGCTTGACGTTCAATGTGAACTTCTTTTAAAACGCCCGTTTCCACCAGCGCAACGCGGGTTTCATTGGGCGTAACATTCATTAATAATTCAACAGAATTCATTTTTTCGACCTTAGTTTTAATGGTATAAGTCTATCGAAAAGGAAAATAGAATAATAGACCCAAATAAGGTAAAATATGACCTTTCTCAAATTTTCATGACTTTTTTTGGGGTACTTAATGTTTGGTTTAGACCCAACACTTATTACTTTTAGTATTTATATTTTCGGCATGATTTTAATCGGTGTCCTTGCCTATTATTATACAAACAACTTATCCGATTATATTTTAGGTGGCCGTAAACTAGGAAGTTTTGTGACAGCCATGTCTGCTGGTGCATCTGATATGTCCGGCTGGTTATTAATGGGCTTGCCGGGTGCGGTGTATGTATCTGGCCTGGTTGAAGGTTGGATCGCCATTGGTTTAATCCTCGGGGCTTATTTTAACTGGTTGCTCGTGGCGGGTCGTTTACGGATCTATACCGAATTTAATAATAATGCGCTCACATTACCGGAATATTTCCACCATCGCTTTGACACATCACATAATCTCTTAAAAATTGTGTCTGCAACAATCATCCTCGTATTCTTCACCATTTATTGTGGTTCCGGTGTGGTTGCAGGGGCGAAATTATTCCAAAACCTATTCTCAGTCGACTATTCTACAGCAATTTGGTACGGCGCATTAGCGACCATCGTCTATACCTTTATCGGTGGATTTTTAGCCGTAAGCTG
>CAUGKJ010000166.1 GCA_959600045.1 uncultured Haemophilus sp. | reverse complement strand
TCCAAGTGAGTTATCGAATAAAGAGAAGGAAATGCTTGTCGGAATAACAAGCTTTATTGGTCAAGTTGTTGCACAAACTACTTCAAAAGCAAGAGGTGCCGATTCAGAGACCGCTTCTAAAAATGGAGAGATTGGGAATATTGTTGCGAAGAATGCAGTAGAAAATAATCACCTCAAAAAAGGGCAGAGAGAATATTTTAGGGCTAAAATGAAAGCCTGTACAAAATCGAAAAATCCGACTTTATGTTCTTTCAAAGTGGATGATGAAATAGATCAAGTATCACTTAAAAATACACGAGAGTTGTATGCTGCATGTGATAAAGGTATCAATACCCCAGAATGTACTAAGCTAAGAAACCAGATTGATACTTCGAATTATATGGGATGGAAAAACTATAAATATCCAGTAGGTATGGGATTCAAAGGTGAGGTGGGCGGTGCTCTAGGGGCATATGCTTATGCAGAAGGAAAAGCAATGATTACTATAAGTAATAGAGGGATTAAGCTACAAGGTGAAGGTGGGGTAGGATCAGGCGTTGGAGTAAAACTTAGTGGAGGACTTCGTTCTTTAGCTGCTGAGATAGATAAAGGTGGTGTTAGTGCTACAGCTGACTTGTTCAAGGCAGAAAAATCGATAGGTAAGAAACCAGATGACCAAAATGCCACTTTTGGTTCAAAAGCTGAAGTAGAGATCAGCGTGCCTTTCGCTAAACTTAATGGTAGTGGTTATGTAGGTAGAGAATATAAATCAGATAAAACCTCTGAGTTATATCACGGAGCTGAAGCAAAGGCTGCAGTTGTACCAAATGTCGGAGTGGGGGCCACGGCAAAAGTGCTTATCTTACACGGACGAACTAGAGAGTTTACGTTTGGGTCGTGGAAAAAACGTTAAGCATCTAGAAATATTTATATAATAAAAGTGCGGTTAAAAATCATAATGTTTTTAACCGCACTTTATTTTCAGCCATTTAGCTTAAGTTTTTTGCGATTTTTGTTAAAATATGCTACTTTTTACGCAGTCAATCCGACAGTAACATATTTAATTTTATGAACGAAGAACATTCGAGTAATCAAACTGAAACAACTAAAAAATCTTTTTTCCAATCACTTATTGGCCGATTTTTCCAAGGTGAGCTGAAAAACCGTGAAGAACTCGTGGAAGTGATTCGCGATTCAGAACAAAACGATTTAATTGATCAAAACACTCGCGAGATGATTGAAGGGGTAATGGAAATCGCCGAGCTTCGTGTGCGCGATATTATGATTCCACGCTCGCAAATCGTATTTATTGAATCGAATCAAGATCTCGATGCGTGTTTGAATACCATTATTGAATCCGCTCACTCTCGTTTTCCTGTGATTGCAGATACGGATGACCGCGATAATATTGAAGGTATTTTGCACGCAAAAGATTTGCTTAAGTTTTTACGTGAAGATGCGGAAGAGTTCGAACTTTCCGAGTTGTTACGTCCAGTCGTGATTGTGCCGGAAAGTAAACGTGTTGATCGTATGTTAAAAGATTTTCGTTCTGAGCGTTTCCATATGGCGATTGTGGTGGATGAGTTTGGTGCGGTATCTGGTTTGGTGACTATCGAAGATATTCTCGAACAAATTGTCGGTGATATTGAAGACGAGTTTGATGAGGAAGATGTCGCAGATATTCGTCAGCTTTCTCGCCACACTTATGCCGTGCGTGCGCTAACGGATATTGATGATTTTAATGCACAATTTAATACGCATTTCGATGATGAAGAAGTGGATACCATTGGCGGTTTAATCATGCAAGCCTTTGGGTATTTGCCGAAACGAGGTGAAGAAATTACCTTAGAAAATATTCAATTTAAAGTGACTTCTGCCGATAGCCGCCGTTTAATTCAGGTACGCGTAACCGTGCCGGATGAACATTTGTCAGATATGGAAGGCGTGGAAGAACAAGCTGAGTAAGTTGCTCAGTTTGGCCGTATTCTTAGCCCCCTCTTTGCTAAAGAGGGGGAATGTTTTTTTATAGTATTGATAAAATGAATAAATTAGTTGTTTATCTTATAGCCCTGATTTCTGGTGTGATTGGCGTATTTGCCTTTTCGCCCTTTGATTATTGGGGATTAGCCTATGTATCCTTAGTCGGATTGCTGTTTGTGGCGAAAAATGCCAAAAAATCAATCGCACTTTTGGCCACCTTTTTGTGGTCGATGGGCTTTTTCTGTTTTGGTGTGAGCTGGTTGAATGTCAGCATTCATCAATTTGGTGGTGCATCCCTTGGTGTGAGTTATCTCTTGGTGGGCTTACTTTCTGCCTACCTTGCACTTTATCCAATGCTTTTCACTTATTTAGTGCAACGTTTTCAGGTGCAAAGTGCGGTCATTTTTGCCGCGATTTGGACATTGACTGAATTCTTGCGCGGTTGGGTGTTTACCGGTTTTCCTTGGTTACAATTTGGTTATACTCAAATCGACAGTCCGTTTTACGGCATCGCGCCGATTTTTGGTGTCACAGGGCTGACATTCTTTACAGTTTGGGCAAGTGCGGTCATTTTTAATCTTATTTTTGCGCTATCGAAAAAACAATGGAATTTAGTCGGTGTAAATGCATTGCTATTATTGGTTGTGGGTGGATTAAGCACTTATGCTGGTAAGGTCAATTTTGTTCAACCCAAAGAAGGTAAAGGACTAACTGTCACGCTTGCACAAGGTAATATTGAGCAAAATTTAAAATGGGATCCTGAATATCTTTATGCTACAGTTGACATTTATCAAAAACAAATTTTGGCGCATTTAGGCAAGTCTGATTTGATTATTTTACCCGAGTCGGCATTGCCGACTTTGGAAAATGCGATTACGCCATTTTTTGACGCTTTAGATAAAGTTGCGAAAGAGAAAAACACGGAAGTGATGATTGGTACCGTATATCGCGATGAGCAAAGTGGTAAATTATTAAATTCGATTGTGACGGCAGGGAATCCTGATTTCCCTTATGAATTAACGACAAAAAATCGTTACAGCAAACATCATCTCGTACCATTTGGTGAGTACGTGCCGTTAGAAAGTTTGTTGCGTCCACTTAATTCCGTATTTAATTTGCCTATGTCTGCGTTCCAAAGTGGCGATGCGGTACAGCCATCTTTTATGGCAAAACAACATGCTTTTGCCCCAGCTATTTGTTATGAAATTATTTTTGGTGAGCAACTTCGTGAAAATCTGAAAAAAGAAACCGATTATTTGCTGACGATTTCTAATGATGCATGGTTTGGTGATAGCATTGGCCCTTGGCAGCATTTACAAATGGCTAGA
>CAUGKJ010000165.1 GCA_959600045.1 uncultured Haemophilus sp. | reverse complement strand
GGCATCTGCATTATTTGAATACCGCTTTACTGGTGAAGGTGAACTTTCTGGGCATAATTTAGGCAATTTAATGCTAAAAGCCTTAGAAGATATGCATATTCGCCCCATTGAAGCCATTAACTTAATTCGTGAATTACTCAAAGTAAAATCTCACATTATTCCCATGTCAGAAGAACCTGTTCATCTTGCCGCGAGTTTAGGTTCAGGCTCCAGTATTGTCGGTGAAGTGAGCATTGATAATTTAACGGAATTACCTCAATCACTTTTCTTAGTGCCCATGGTTAAAGCCGCACAAGAAGCCATCCAAGCATTGGAGCAAGCGGAAGTCATTTTACTTGGCCCTGGAAGTTTCATGACGAGTATTATGCCACCGCTATTACTACCTGAATTAGCGACTGCCCTGCGTAATAGCAAAGCGAAAGTAATTTTTATTGATAATTTAGGGGTAGAAATTGGCGCAGCCTCTCAGCTTTCACTGGCTGATCGTATTCAGAAAATTAATGAAATCGTCGGAGCCCCAGTCATTAATGGCGCCATTACCCCTTATCGCGAAAAAAGTGCGGTCGATTTGTCTGCCATTTCTTCCGTTAAAATCTTAGCTAAACGCTTGAATGCAGATGATATTAGCTATCGTCATGATCGGACATTACTTGCTAAAGCTATCGATGAATTAGTGGGTGAATTAGATTACGAATAAAAAAACCGCACGTTAAAGTGCGGTCATTTTTTGCTTATTTTTTCCCGAATACTCTTACATTCGTAAAACCATTTTCTTTTAAATAAAGCGCTTGAAGTTTACTCATCACGCCTCTTTCACAGTAAAGCACATAGTTTTTACTTTGATCTAATGAACCGAATTGCGAAGATAATTTGTAAAACGGCAACTGCATTACTTGATGCTCATATGATTTAAATGGATTTTCATCTGTCTCTTCAGGGCTACGAATATCTAAAATAATATCGTTTTCACCAAGTACTGAAATGGTATCCACTTCTACCACCTCTTTCTCTGTTTCTTCTGCAATTTGGCGAATATCTAAATATTGTGCATTTTCAACCGCACTTTCCAACACGCCAAAATCAAAGTGATTTTCTTCTTCAAGAATTTTTTCACGTACCGCTTTAATCGTTGGATTTTTAGAAATCACTCCACAGAATTCCGGCATGGATTTAGCAATATCATCTGTGCCGATCTCTTTCGCCATCGCGATAATCTGTTCTTTATCATGAGTAATGAGTGGACGTAATACTAACGCATCAGATGCTTCATCAATTAAACGTAAATTGGTTAAAGTTTGGCTCGAAACTTGTCCGAGTGCTTCGCCGGTAACAATGGCTTGAATATCAAAACGTTGTGCAACTTTACTTGCAGCTCGCACCATCATTCGTTTTAACACGACGCCCATTTGGCCGTTATCGACTTTCTCTAAAATCTCGCCCACTACGCCTTCAAAAGGAATGGCAATAAAACGGACTTTATGAGATGAGCTATAGCGATTCCAAATATGGTAAGCCATTTGTTTCACGCCAATTTCATGGGCTGCGCCACCTAAATTGAAGAAACAATAATGCACACGTGAACCACGGCGAATAAGCATATAACTGGATACGCCTGAATCAAATCCACCCGAAATCAATGAAAGCACATCTTCTTGTGTCCCAATTGGATAACCACCAAGGCCAACATGACGAGCTCTCACCAGCATCATTTTGTCATCTTCAATATCAATACGCACCGTCACATCAGGATTTTTTAAGCGTACTTTTGCGCTTTCAATATGCTGATTTAAACCACCACCGATATAACGTTCAGCTTCAATGGAGCTAAAGTTATGTTTACCTTTACGTTTTACACGTACACAAAAAGTTTTGTTTTCAAGTTGATCGGCAACATCCGCTAAGGTTAACTCAAAGATATGATGTAAATCGGTAAACGGTTTTTCTTCCACTTCTAAAAAATGATGAATCCCCGGAATTCGTTGTAAAAGCGCAATCAACTCTTCACGATTGGCTTCATTTTTTGACCGCACTTCAATGTAATCCCAATGACGAACAACCGCCGTTTCTTCATCATATTTCTGTAAAATATTGCGGATATTTGAGGTCAAAATTTTTGCGAAACGCTTACGCACGGTTTCGCTTTTAATCATAATTTCAGGAAAAAGTTTAACGATAAATTTCATAATAATCTGTGAATAATAAAAAATGGCCGTATTGTACGCTAAATTCCAGATCCCACAAAGTTCAAATTCTCACGAAAAACTGACCGCACTTTGAAATAAGTTTTTAACATCCCTATAAAAATCAAGTACAATACGGAGCAATTTATTCATCTGAAAAGGATAATTTAATGGCGCGTAAACCAGCAAATGCTGAACCTGATTTTGAAACAACACTTGCACAATTGGAAACAATTGTGACAAAACTTGAAAGCGGTGAATTACCATTGGAAGATGCGCTGAAAGAATTTGAGAACGGCATTAAATTGGCTCAACTTGGTCAAGAGCGCTTGCAACAAGCAGAACAACGTATTCAAATTTTATTACAAAAAAGCGAAACCGCCCCATTAAGTGATTATCAAGGGGACGAGTAATCCATGAGTTATCAATTCGGCACTGAACTCAAACAAGTTCAAGATCGCATTAATCAGTTTTTAGCCAATCAATTTGAAGAAATTGACTCTTATAATGCCCCTTTGCGTGATGCCATGAAATATGGCTTATTGCTAGGCGGAAAACGCGTTCGTCCTTTCCTTGTCTATGCAACGGGTAAAATGCTGGGGGCAGAAATGCCAGCTCTAGATTACGCCGCCGCAGCCATTGAATCTATTCATGCTTATTCTTTAATCCATGATGATTTGCCTGCCATGGACAACGATGAACTTCGTCGTGGTCAACCAACTTGTCATATTGCTTTTGATGAAGCCACGGCCATTTTAGCTGGCGATGCATTACAATCTTTTGCCTTTGAAATTCTTACGCAAGCCCCTTCTCTTTCTGCAGAACAAAAATTGCAATTAGTGAAAGTCTTAGCCCAAGCATCTGGCGTACAAGGTATGTGTTTAGGGCAAAGTTTAGATTTAATTTCTGAGCATAAACAAGTTAATTTAGACGAATTAGAGCTTATTCATCGTAATAAAACTGGTGCATTGCTAACGGGCGCATTAAAAATGGGTTTTATCTGTTCGCCTCACTTTGAAAACAAAGAATTAGAGCAACAACTAGAACGTTATTCACAAGCTATTGGTTTAGCTTTCCAAGTGCAAGATGACATTTTAGATATTGAAGGT
>CAUGKJ010000164.1 GCA_959600045.1 uncultured Haemophilus sp. | reverse complement strand
ATGGCCGGGCTCAGATTTACCGCTAATTGATCTAAATTCAGAATTTATTACCAAAATCGTATAGAGACACGACCACCATTACATAAAAAATCGCTATAATTTGCACAAGTTAAAGGATGTGAAAATGTCAAAAAAATTCAATATTTTGCTGTTAAATGGCCCGAACTTGAATATGTTGGGCGCAAGGGAACCAAAACATTATGGTTCACTTTCATTATCTGACATTGAAGAAAATGTGGGTAAACTTGCTGAGCAGCATGGTGTGAATTTGGAGTGTTTCCAAGCAAATAGCGAAGAAAAGTTAATTAATAAGATTCATCAAAGTTTTCAGAAAGTGGATTTTATTTTAATTAATCCGGCAGCTTATACGCATACCAGTGTTGCATTGCGCGATGCGTTGCTTGCGGTGTCAATTCCTTTTGTCGAAATTCATTTGTCTAATGTACATAAACGCGAGCCATTCCGTCATCATTCTTACTTTAGTGATGTGGCTGAAGGTGTGATTTGTGGCTTAGGTGCAAAAGGCTATGAGTTCGCTCTCCAATTCGCGTTAGATTTTTTAAATAAAAAAGCATAAAATTTCACAAAATTTACAGATTTTCGCAGAAATTTATCGCAAAGTTCATGATTTTGCGGTAATCTTGCCGACACAAAAAACAGGTTTCAAAATGACCGCACTTTGGAAATCAATTCTGAAAGTGCGGTTAGCAATTCATTATTATTTTTAGGAAGAACGTATGGACATTCGTAAAATCAAAAAACTGATTGAATTAGTAGAAGAATCGGGTATCACTGAATTAGAAGTGCAAGAAGAAGAAGGTACAGTACGTATTAGTCGTGCGGCACCAGCTGTTGCACCTGCTGCAATTCAATATGCAGCAGCCCCTGTCGCACCGGTTGCGGCTCCTGCTGCTGCGCCAGCACCTGCAGCGGCTGCACCTGCGGAAGCACCAGCCGCTGAAGTGTCTGGTCACCAAGTACGTTCACCAATGGTGGGTACATTCTATCGTAGCCCAAGTCCAGAAGCGAAAGCTTTCGTGGAAGTGGGACAAACTGTCAAAATAGGCGATGCGCTTTGTATCGTTGAAGCAATGAAATGATGAACCGTATCGAAGCTGATAAAGCTGGTGTGGTTAAAGCAATCTTAGTAAATGATGGCGAAGCGGTTGAATTTGATCAACCATTGATCGTTATCGAATAATCCCTATCAATCTGAAATGGCGAGCTTTCTCGCCATTTTTTCACCCAAGTGGAAATTGTTATGTTAGAAAAAGTTGTGATTGCTAACCGTGGTGAAATTGCACTGCGTATTTTGCGTGCCTGTAAAGAATTAGGCATTAAAACTGTGGCGGTTCACTCTACCGCTGACCGTGATTTAAAACACGTATTACTTGCAGATGAAACAGTTTGTATCGGACCTGCGCCATCTGTAAAAAGTTATTTAAATATTCCTGCGATTATTGCTGCAGCAGAAGTAACCGGTGCGGATGCGATTCACCCTGGTTATGGTTTCCTTTCTGAAAACGCAGATTTTGCAGAGCAAGTTGAGCGTTCTGGTTTTATTTTTATTGGTCCAACAGCGGACGTTATTCGTTTAATGGGGGATAAAGTTTCTGCGATTAAAGCAATGAAAAAAGCAGGCGTGCCTTGCGTACCTGGTTCAGATGGCCCAGTAGGTAGCGATATCGCGAAAAATAAAGAAATTGCAAAACGTATTGGCTATCCAATTATTATCAAGGCGTCTGGTGGTGGCGGTGGTCGTGGTATGCGCGTGGTACGTAGCGAAGATGCACTTGAAGAATCCATTGCGATGACAAAAGCAGAAGCAAAAGCAGCGTTTAACAATGATATGGTTTACATGGAAAAATATTTAGAAAATCCACGCCATATTGAAATCCAAGTTTTAGCTGATACACACGGTAATGCAATCTATCTTGCTGAACGTGATTGTTCTATGCAGCGCCGTCACCAAAAAGTGGTGGAAGAAGCACCAGCACCAGGCATTACCGAAGAAGTTCGTCGTGATATCGGTTCTCGTTGTGCGAAGGCTTGTGTTGAAATTGGCTATCGTGGTGCAGGTACATTTGAATTCTTATATGAAAATGGTGAGTTCTATTTCATCGAAATGAATACTCGTATTCAAGTAGAACACCCAGTAACAGAAATGATTACTGGTGTGGATTTGGTGAAAGAACAATTGCGTATCGCGGCTGGTTTACCACTTTCTTACAAACAAGAAGATATTAAAGTGAAAGGTCATGCAATTGAATGTCGTATCAATGCAGAAGATCCAAAAACATTCTTACCATCTCCAGGTAAAGTTGCACACTTGCACTCACCAGGTGGTTTAGGCGTTCGTTGGGATTCTCATGTGTATGGCGGTTATACCGTTCCTCCACATTATGATTCCATGATCGCAAAATTAATTACATACGGTGATACTCGTGATGTCGCAATCCGTCGTATGCAAAATGCATTATCAGAAACGATCATTGACGGTATCAAAACCAATATCCCTCTTCATGAAATTATTCTTGAAGATGAAAACTTCCAAAAAGGTGGCGCCAATATCCACTACTTAGAGAAGAAAGTAGGGATGTATGATTAAAATGAAACGGCTAACGTAAGTTAGCCGTTTTTTATTAAGTAAAGTTAATGTAGCATCAATGGCTTATATATTTTATTTGAGAAAGTAGCTTAAATCCTTTTATAATACGCTCTAATTTTTATCTAAGGAAAAATAATGAAATTTAATCTCTCTACATTAAGCTTAACAATTCTTGCAACTGTAACATTAGCAGCATGTGGAAGTGGTAGTAGTAATACTCAACCAGTTAACCAAGCAAAACCAACAGAGCAAGTAAAACCAGCTGAGACAGTAAAACCAGCTGAACAACCAAAAACTGAAGAGCAAATTGGATTTGAAGTTAATAAAGAGACTAGAGTGGTGACCACAATTGAAAGACAAATACATGATGACAATAACGTTAATCTCGTTAATGTTGAAGGTCAAGAAATTGAACTTATTCCATCAGGGTATTACGAACGTCCAGTCATTGGAACTAATGAGAAAGAAGTGCTACAGGCTGATTATCCTGAATTGCGTTCTATTAGTGGCAAAAACTATAAAAATATTCGTTGGGGGAAATTTACGGAGCCTGCTTTAGGTTCTGATTATTATGTCGCATTTGGTGTCAATCCAACAACAGAAATGCCACAATCAGGTATTGCAAATTATATTGGAAATGGTATGCATGTAGAGAAGCGGGCTGATTACTTAGATTCTAACTTATCATTCGTAAAACTAACGGCTAATTTCGCAGATAAAACATTAAATGGAACAATTTCTTTA
>CAUGKJ010000163.1 GCA_959600045.1 uncultured Haemophilus sp. | reverse complement strand
CATAACCAAAGCCCAGCATTTTGAGCTGGTTTTTCATGTATTCAATGTTTTCGTAAGTCCATTTTGCGGGAGCAGTTTTATTTTTAATCGCAGCACCTTCAGCTGGCAAACCGAAAGCATCCCAACCAATCGGTTGTAATACGTTTTTGCCGTTCATACGTTGGTAACGTGAAACTACATCACCGATGGTGTAGTTACGCACATGGCCCATGTGTAAACGACCTGATGGGTAAGGGAACATTGAAAGACAGTAATATTTTTCTTTAGACGTATCTTTGATTGCTTTGAAGACTTTATTTTCAGCCCAATATTGTTGAACGGCAGGTTCAATCAAATCAGGACGGTAATGTTGTTGCATAGAAAATCACCTTAAATTTTGACCGCACTTTGCGGCATATTTTGCTTTATAAAATGTGGTATAGGATAGCGTAAAACGGGGAAAATTGGTAGAAAGTGCGGTGATTTTTTTACTGATTTTATAAGAGATTTTGAATTTCAGATGGAATTAATTTAGGCGAAGGAATCCAAACTTGTTTATGTCGGTTTAATTCACCTTTTTCAAGTATGATTGCACTTTTAGGTACTTTGAATGCTTTACTCAAAAATTTCAGCAAGTGAGCATTTGCTTGACCATCAACAGGTGGTGCGGTGATCGTGATTTTGAGTTCATCATCATGTAATCCCACAATTTGATCTTTACTGGCTTTGGGTTGCAGAATGATTTTAAGGCGTAGTCCTTCAGGTGTTTGTTCGATTGCTGACATAACTAAATTTACTCACCACATTTACAATAAGGGCTGGAAAATCCAGCCCGAAAAATGACATTATTTTTGACCGCACTTTAAGCGGCGATTGCCCATAAAACCGGGAAGTAGTCGTAAAAGAGATTATTCAAAAATAACAGAATAATAGCGATAACCATCGGTGAAAAATTAATCACGCCCACAGTTGGTAAAATGCGTTTAATGGGTTTCAATAATGGTTCGGTAAGTTGATATAACGCATAGAATGCAGGATTATTGCCACGATTAAACCAACTTAAAATTGCACCGGCGATTAACACATAGAAAATGGCCACACCGATATTTTTAATTAGCCCCAATATACCCAAAAGTAAGAAGAAACTGAGATTTAATCCGCCAAAGAGAACCGATTTTAGTCCGCAAAGCAAGAAGACTAAAACCAGCGCAGCGGTTTCCACTTTTTTCACCACTGGAAAAACTTTACGCAATGGGGCAATAACTGGCTGGGTAAATTTCAGCGTAAATTGAGAAATGGGATTGTAATAATCCACATTCGCTAATGGTAGCCATACGCGTAAAATTAACACTAAACAATATAGATCGATAATCGATCCTAAAAATAACGCAGTTTGGGAAATTTCCATTATAACCAACCTTTCCGTTTGAAATAGATGTAAGGTGTAATCGCCGCACCAATCATTAAGCCAATAGCCATTGGGTAGCCATATTTAAAATGAAGCTCCGGCATAAATTCAAAGTTCATTCCGTAAGTGGATGCCACAAGTGTTGCCGGTAGGAACATCACAGAGACCACCGAGAAGAATTTCATGATTTTATTCTGCTCGATATTAATATAACCCATTGCCGCCTGCATTAAAAAGTTTACTTTTTGGAATAAAGACTCATTGTGCGGTTGCAAGGATTCGATATCTCGTAAGATTTCACGAGCTTGTTCTAACTGATTTGCCGGTAAACGCGTTTTACGTACCAAGAAACCCAATGCGCGTTGTGTATCCATCAAACATAAGCGCACTTTAGAACTGGTATCTTCTTGTTCTGTTAGCGTATTTAAGGCTTCATCGAAAGCTTCATCTTGTGTACCGTTTAGAATTACACGGCTTAATTTTTCTAAATCCGCATAAACGTTTTCGATAACATCCGCTAATTGCTCAATTTTGGTTTCAAATAAGTCGAGTAAAACTTCATATGCATTACATTCTAATAATCGTTGACTACGGGAACGCATACGATATAAACGGAATGCAGGTAATTCACGATCGCGTAGGGTAAATAAGCGCCCATCACGAATAGTAAACGCCACGCTTGCGAGGTCGGCGTAATTTTCTTCGTCTTCACAATAAAAGAATGAGTGCAAGTGCAAGCCGTCTTCGTCTTCAAAGAAACGCGCGGATGCTTCGATGTCTTCTAATTCGAGGAATGAGGCGAGACTTTGTCCTAAGCCTTCTTGCAACATTTCACGTTCTTCCCCTGTCGGCTCCAGTAAATCTAACCAAATGGCAGAACTGAGCTCGGCTGGTTCGTCATCAATACGAAGCAAGCGGGAATCGTTAATGGCAAAAGCGTTAATCATTGGTCATACTCCTTTGGGGATTATGAAGATCCAACAGTGAACAAAAAAAGATCAAACGAAATTGGCACTAGAGAAAAGTGCGGTCAAATTTTTGTATGTTTTAAAAATGGGTTTCGTTCGATAAAAGATGCCGAAGAAAGGTAAATTGATTACCAGCGAACTCTCGCTGATAAGAGGCGAGAGTCTAAAGCGATATTCGGTATCGACTATGACTGTCCAAAGTGTGTGTCCTTCTCGTTAAAAAATCGGGCGAATGTTACGCTTGAAAGGCGCTTTCGTCAAGTATTATTGAAAAGGACACGGCACTTTTAATTAATTAGTATATTGATTAATTGCGTTAGTAACTTCTTGATCTTGATAAATATTATTAACAATATCTTTGAAGGTTTCGCCTAGCACTTTTTGAATTTCATCATTGCTCGCATTAAATGCGCCAGATTGTGAACGGGTCGCATTAAAGGTTTTGTTGTATTGTCCGCGTGGACCTTGTACATAAACAACTGCTTGGATTTTGCTGTTCAAGGTATAACGTAAATTACCTTGATCTACGTGAGTGTTGAATTCTTTCACTTCAACGGTTACACCAGCATTCGCATTATTAGCTTGTCCGATACGGAACCCTTTGCTGACTAAATTTTGTTGCATTACTTGTTGGAAAAGTTGAGTAACGCTTGGTGATGCGTTTAATTTAATCAGCTCACCTGATTTAGTATAGGTTGCAATTTCTTGTTGTGGGCGAGAATCGCGAGTATTAACTGTTACCACTGCTGATTGGTTAATATTCATTGATGCAGTTGGCGATTGAGGGGTAAAAGTTAAGGTATTAGATTGCGCTTGGCAACCTGCTAAAAATAATGTTGCAGCGGCCAACGTCATTGTTGATAATGCTTTGATTTTGTTTGTTACTTTCATAATTTCCTCATTGAATTAGGTTAATTTGTGTTATTCTTACAAACTTAACGCTGAATGTATAGCAAAAAGTTAGGGAGTTTATTTATGTCAAAACAGCAAGAATTATTAGAG
>CAUGKJ010000162.1 GCA_959600045.1 uncultured Haemophilus sp. | reverse complement strand
CTCCTCAACAATGGCAAGCTAACCAGGATGAAAAAGATGACATTTCTTTTAAGGGAATATATGAAGCTAGCCTTATTTATGGAAATAGATTCTCAGATGCTAATAAATCCCTACTTTCTAAAACTAGAAATTTTAAAGAAGAAGAACAATATTACATAAAAGCAGACAATGAGCTGATTAATTCATTATCAGAAATCCTTGGAGATAAGGCTGGGTACTATGAATCTTTATATCGATTTAAATCTAGAGAGTATGCTGAAAAACAAGGATTTAAAAATACTCCATACTTCATAAAAATAAAAAATAAAATTATTCATCAGTTAATCATGAGCTCTGGAGAGTTTTTGCTAATAGGACTTTTAGATTATATTTACAAGAGAATAAAATATAATCTAAAAAATAATTATGATGAATTAAGTGTTCTAATTCTTGATGAGATAGAGCTTGCACTACATCCAAGTGCGCAAAATAGATTAATTGCTTTTTTAAATGAAATAGCTAATCAGTATAACTTTTGTATTTTCTTTTCTACTCATAGCCCTCAAATTTTATCTAAGATAGAACCATCAAAAATCTATCATTTAGAAAGGAAATGTTCTGGGTGCATAGAAGTTAATAATCCTTGTTATCCAGCTTATGCAACTAGAGTTATATATGAACCTATGGGGTTTGACTTAGTAATCACGGTTGAAGATGAATTGGCCAAATATGTCATTCAAAAAGTAATAAATGATAATCAGTTAAATAAGAATAAGCTAATTAAAATTATTCCAACTGGGGGATGGGAAAAAACTTTAGAATTATCTGATGACTTTATAAAAAGTGTAACATTAGGTACTCAATGCAAGATTTTAACAATTCTTGATGGAGATATAAAAAATGAATTTAACAAAAAGTATAATGGGCACCATTATATGAAATTACCACATATTTTTTTGCCAATCCCAAGTATTGAGAAATACTTAGGTAAAAACCTTATTGAATCCCCCAATGATCAATTGATAGATAAAATAGGAGAGCAATTCTTTCAGGTTAGGAGAATTGAAGATATACTGGATGATTACAAAGAAAATTTCGCTAAAGACAGTAATAAAAAACAACTTTTTAAATTATTATTGAACTGTTTTGAAGATACTGGAGGAAATGGAGAGGTGTTTAAAAAAGATATTTGTGAAATTATTTATCAGAATATCATTAATGATGATAACCTAAAAAAAATAAAGAGCATTATCTCTAATATTTAGAGCCTCATAAAGGATGTTAAAAATACATTTAACAAAATAAATTCAAAAAACCGACTATCTTTAGTCGGTTTTTATTATTTGAAATTAGTTAAACTGTACTATCACATATTCTAAATATTCGCATCTAAGCACCATCTTCAGACCAACCTTCTGGCACAACACAGAATACATCTCCTGGGTTTGGTATCATTGTTACAATATGGCCACCGAGGTTCTAAATGACTGTCGATATATTACTCTACAATCAAGTTTTACTCTTAAAGTGCGGTCAAATTTTCCAGATTTATTCTATAAGATCTTCACCACGAGAGATAGCAATCAAAATATGAATTCTATATCTCTTCTTTGTCATTGTTTTTTATATCTTAATAACAAAAAGGCTTGCCATTTATCCCAGCAAGCCTTTTAAAATCTAGCTATTACGCAAATTGTTTTTTATTCTCTAAATAGCGTTTCGCACATTCTGCTGCAGCAACTAAGCCACCTGCCATCATAATAATATCTTTAATCACAAGTCGGCCAGCACCTGAGAGATATGGGAAGCCATAATTAGGTGTTGGGAAGTCTCCACCTAAATTCGGCACCCAGGTTTCTGGCGTAAATATCAGGAAGGACAGCGTGACTATCGACATACCAAACGTGAGTAAGCCTCCAAATAGTCCAAGTGTCGGAGACCAAATTCCTGCTAATACTAAAATACCAATTGTCACAATGATTGCGCCAATAATATAAGAAGCTGTGTAGGTGCCGTTGGCTTTATGCCATTCAATATTTTTTGCGACCATTTTGCCTTCAGGGTTTTTATATAAGGTATATTCTTTTACTAAAACACCCTTATCATTTGTCACTTCATTTGCACCGTTTTTGTAAAGGAAGCTTAAAAAAGGACTATTTGACACAAAGTGTGCGATACCATCTGCCTCATACTGGCAAACTTTTAAACCTCCAATCCAAACCATCACAACACAAATCGCAATGCGGATAAAGTTAATAAATTGACGTTGCAATGGCGCAACAATATTAGCTAGCAATGTAACTAATGCACTCATGTAGAACTCCTCATATAGTTCAATTGATATTACGGGCATAATGCCCAAGAATTTTTATATAAACATTAACAATATTACTCTCTAATATTGTTGGCATTTTTTTATTGATTAGATTTATGCAATAAAAAAGAGATACCAATTTCTTAGTATCTCTTATTTTTAATTAATTTTCCGTGATCAATTTCACATTATTTGAAATTCACTCTCGCATTTCTAAAAATTTGCATCCAAGCACCATCTTCAGACCAATCTTCTGGATACCATGAATTGCTCACGGCACGGAAAACACGCTCTGGATGAGGCATCATCGCGGCAATACGACCATCCACGTTAGAAATGGCAGTAATCCCTAATGCCGAACCATTCGGGTTAGCTGGATAAGTTTCAGTTACATTCAAATGGCTGTCGATATATTGCGCCACAATCAAGTTTTGGGCTTGAAGTGCGGTCAAATTCTCAGGTGTTTTGAATTCTACGCGACCTTCACCGTGAGAAACGGCAATCGGCATATGTGAACCCGCCATGCCTTTAAACCATAATGAGTTGGTGTCGTTGATTTTCACCATCGCAGCACGCGCTTCAAAGCGTTCTGATTTATTACGCACGAAACGTGGCCAGTTTTCTGCCCCCGGGATGATTTCCGCAAGGGTGGAGATAAATTGACAGCCGTTACATACCCCTAATGAAAGGGTGTTTTCATTCGCGAAGAATTGGCTGAATTGATCGCGTAATTGTGGGTTGAATAAAATGGATTTCGCCCAGCCGCCGCCCGCGCCTAATACGTCACCGTAAGAGAAACCACCACAGGCTACCATCGCGTTGAAGTCGTTTAAGTTGTAACGGCCTGTCATTAAATCGCTCATGTGAACATCAATCGCCGCAAAGCCTGCACGGTCAAAAGCCGCCGCCATTTCAACGTGGCTGTTTACGCCTTGTTCACGCAATACGGCCACTTTTGGTTTCACGCCTTTGCTGATGTAAGGTGCGGCAATATCTTCATTCACATCATAAGTTAAGTGAGCGGATAAACCTTTGTTGTCTGTAGCTTTCTTCGCTTCAAATTCTTGGTCA
>CAUGKJ010000161.1 GCA_959600045.1 uncultured Haemophilus sp. | reverse complement strand
AATTAATGTCTCCTTTGAGTTCTTTCCGCCTAAAAATGAAAAAATGGAAAGCATGCTTTGGGATTCTATCCATCGCTTAAAAGTATTAAATCCTAAATTTGTTTCCGTTACTTATGGCGCAAACTCTGGCGAACGTGATCGTACACATAGCATCGTAAAAGCCATTAAAGCAGAAACAGGCATAGAAGCCGCACCACATTTAACAGGTATTGATGCAACACCTGAAGAATTAAAAGAAATAGCAAAAGATTATTGGGATAACGGTATTCGTCGCATTGTGGCATTACGCGGTGATGAGCCAAAAGGCTATGCGAAAAAACCTTTCTATGCGGCTGATTTAGTTGAACTACTCCGCTCCGTAGCTGATTTTGATATCTCAGTTGCAGCATACCCAGAGGTTCATCCTGAAGCAAAATCAGCACAAGCAGATTTAATCAATTTGAAACGTAAAATTGACGCAGGTGCTAATCATGTCATTACTCAATTCTTCTTTGATATTGACAGTTATCTTCGCTTTCGTGATCGCTGTGCATCCATTGGTATTGAGGCTGAAATTGTTCCAGGTATTCTACCTGTTACTAATTTCAAACAACTGCAAAAAATGGCATCATTTACGAATGTAAAAATTCCAGCATGGTTGGCTAAAGCGTATGAAGGATTAGATGATGATCCTACTACTCGCAATCTCGTCGCGGCGAGTGTGGCAATGGATATGGTAAAAATCCTTTCTCGTGAAGGTGTGAATGACTTCCACTTCTATACATTAAATCGTAGCGAACTCACGTATGCGATTTGTCATACATTAGGCATTCGCCCTACAACAAATCCATAAAAGAAAAGTGCGGTTAAAATAACCGCACTTTTTTTCTTTTCACTATACTCGTCTAACTTGCCAAAAAGCTTTTTTCCAATAAGGGCTGTTCATCGAAGAGTAAATCACGCCACCTTTGGTTGAAGCATGTAAAAACTTATCTTCTTTCACATAAATCCCAACATGATAGCCATTTGGTCCTCGTCCCGTTTTAAAGAAAATTAAATCGCCAGTTTGGATATCTTCTTTACGAACAAGTTTTCCATAACCCGCTTGATCTTTCGTGGTTCGAGGAAGATTGATATTAAAACGATCAATAAAGGTCTTTTGCACAAAACCCGAACAATCGATACCACCACGAGATTGCCCGCCTAAAACATATGGAGTACCCGCCCATTCATATTGTTGTTCACTTAACATGGCAATGGCCATAATAGGATCACCAATCTGACCTTTATAGTTCATTGCATAATCTTCACGAACACCACTTGAACAAGCAAAAAGTAAAAAACTTCCTGCGACTAAAAAAGCACATTTAATCTTATTCATGTTCAATCCTGACAAAAGTGCGGTCAAAAACGACCGCACTTTTCTTACTATTGTTTTGGCTTGGTGTTTTCCACACGAGCACGTAATTTTTGCCCTGGCTTAAATGCCACTACACGGCGAGCAGAAACAGGAATGCTTTCACCTGTTTTTGGATTACGCCCTGGACGGGAAGCTTTATTACGAAGTTCAAAATTACCAAAACCGGATAATTTCACTTCACCACCAGATTCTAACGATAAACGAATTTCCTCAAAAAAGTCTTCCACTAATGCTTTAGCTTCCGCTTTTTGTAATTGATACTTATCTAATAAGTATTCAGTAATATCAATTTTTGTAATCGTTGCCATGTTAGTCTCCTGTTTAGTCTCTAAGCTCCGCATTAAAGCGTTGTTTAACTTCGTTTAATACAGCAGAGATTACCGCATTAATCTCATCATCTTCAAGCGTTTTTTCATTATCTTGAATGGTTAAACTGATTGCTAAGCTCTTATGTCCGCTAGCAACGCCAATGCCTTGATATACGTCGAATAAATTGACTTGTGTTAATTTTTCTCCGCCGGCTTGTTTACATGCTTCGATAATATCACCTGCTGGCACATTATCAGCAACGACTAAAGCTAAGTCACGACGGTTTGCTGGGAATTTTGAAATCTCTTTAGCTTGAACCACACGACGATTTGCAATGGCATCCCATAAAATTTCAAAAACAACCGCTTTGCCATTTAATCCTAATTTTTGAGCGATAAGTGGATGAATAGTTCCAATAAAACCAATTTCTTTTCCATCTAATTCAATTGAAGCAGATTGTCCTGGGTGCAATGCACTGTGTGCTTTTGCCACAAACTTAACACGACTCCCCACTTCAGTGAGAGAAAGAATGCTTTCTAAATCACCTTTAAGATCAAAGAAATCAACATTTTCGGCCTTACCTGTCCAAGATTCAGATTTAGCGGTACCTGTAATTACACCAGCAAGAACAAACTCTTGGCGAATGCCAAATTCTGCATTAGCATCAGGAACAAAACGTAATCCCGTTTCAAATAAACGCACGCGATTTTGTTGACGATTTTGGTTGTATAGTACCGCACCGAGTAATCCACTTAACAATGAAACGCGCATTGCTGACATTTCAACTGAAATTGGGTTTGGCAATACAAGCGCTTCAATTTCTGGATGAAGTAAAGTCTGTACTTTTGGATCAACGAAGCTATAAGTAATCGCCTCTTGATAATCTGCATCCACAAGTGCGGTCTTAATTCTGCTTAATTCTAAATCGGCTTCTTTATGCTCACGCATACGAAGATGCGCTAATGGTGCGTTATTTGGAATGCTGTTATAGCCATAAATACGTGCCACTTCTTCAATGAGATCTTCTTCGATTTCAATATCAAAACGCCAGCTTGCAGAAGTTACGGTCCAAACATCATTAGCATATTTCACGGCGAAACCTAAACGCTCAAAAATCTCGGTCACGGTTTCAGTTTCGATATGATGACCTAATAAGCTATCTAATTTTTCACGACGTAAAGTGACTTCATTGACTTTTGGTAAATATTGCTCGCTCACGACTTCACAAATTTCGCCGGCTTCACCACCACAAATTTCAAGTAACAATGCTGTTGCTCTTTCCATCGCGTGACGTTGTAGCGTAAAATCAACACCACGTTCGAAACGATGTGAAGAATCAGTGTGTAAGCCATATTGTCTTGCACGTCCAGCAATCGCTAATGGTGCGAAGAATGCTGCTTCTAAAATCACATCTTTTGTTGTTTCAGCATCAACACCACTTGCTTGACCACCAAAGATACCCGCCATTGCGAGTGGACCAGTTTGGTCTGCAATCACTAAAGTATTCGGTTGTAATTTTGCCGTTGTGCCATCTAATAAAACAAGTTCTTCGCCGTTATTGGCTAAACGTACTTGAACAGGTTGAGATACTTTTGATGCATCAAAAGCATGCATTGGTTGGCCTAATTCAAGTAAAACATAGTTGGTAATATCCACA
>CAUGKJ010000160.1 GCA_959600045.1 uncultured Haemophilus sp. | reverse complement strand
TGGTGGTTGGAATGCGTCAATTTTCAGTAGTGAATCTACCTTGCTTGATTGCTTGCGTATGCGTTCTCATCGTCAATTTAAAGCGAAAAACGGTCCGTTAGATTGTGTTCAGAAGAATTATCAAATTTCAGAACGCAAAGAAAGTGCGGTTGAAAATCCGCTTGAATTTGACCGCACTTCAACGGTAGCGGTGGATTTTGCGAATCGCTTACAGAAAAATATCAAGAAAATTGAAAAATGGGCGAAACAGCAAGGCCTTGATGCGTATCGTTTATATGATGCTGATTTACCGGAATATAACGTAGCGGTGGATCGTTATGGCGATCATATTGTGGTGCAAGAGTATGCCGCACCGAAAAATATTGATGAAAACAAAGCGCGTCAACGTTTATTGGATTCAGTGACTGCAACCTTACAAGTCACTGGTATTGAAACCAATAAACTGATTTTGAAGGTCCGTCAAAAACAAAAAGGCACCAATCAATATGAAAAATTGGCCAATAAAGGCGAATATTTCTATGTGAATGAATACGGTGCACAACTTTGGGTGAATCTAACGGATTACTTGGATACAGGATTATTCTTAGATCATCGTTTAACCCGTAAAATGGTTGGTGAAATGGCAAAAGGTAAAGATTTCCTCAATCTTTTTGCTTATACCGGTTCCGCAACAGTGCATGCTGCATTAGGTGGGGCAAAATCGACAACAACCGTGGATATGTCAAACACCTATTTAAACTGGGCAGAGCAAAACCTGATTTTAAATGATATTGAAGGCAAGCAGCACAAGCTCATTCAGGCAGATTGTTTGCAGTGGTTAGAGAAATGTGATCGCCAGTTTGATTTGATTTTCGTGGATCCGCCAACATTCTCGAATTCTAAACGTATGGAAGACAGTTGGGATGTTCAACGTGACCACATCAAATTAATGTGTAATCTTAAGCGTATTTTACGTCCTAACGGCACCATCGTGTTCTCGAACAATAAACGAGGTTTTAAAATGGATTTTGAGGCGTTAGATGAATTGGGATTAAGTGCGGTCGAAATTTCAGCGAAAACCTTACCACTTGATTTTGAGCGTAATAAACAAATCCACAATTGCTGGATTGTAACAATGAAAGCCTAACAAAAAGCCCGATAATGATTTATCGGGCTTTTTTATTATTCGACTTCTTTTTGTTTTTCGGCTTCAGAATCATCATGAAGAAGGGTTTCAACCGCTGCTTCGTCATTGGTGTCATCTTCTTTTTCTAAAATCTCAGCCGTTTCTTCATTTAGTGCTTCAGCATCAGAATGTGGTTTAATGAAAGGTTTCGGCATCCAATATTTTCGGATGATGTCCGTAGAAAAACCATGCAAAACTTCTTCATTCAATCGTTCTTGATCTAAGTAACGAACTTCTGCAATCACTTCATCCGCTTCAATTTTATTGATACCTAATTGCATTAATGTTGCATGGCTGAGCGTAAGTGCAGACTCAAAGGTTTCACGTACAATAAAGTCTACGTCTCGTTTAATCAGGCTTACTGTTGTTTTAAGGTCATAAGTTCGCGCCAAAATAGGGAGTTTAGGATAAGCATCTTTCAAATTCTGAACAATACTTTCAATACGATCTGTATCGTTAATCCCGATGACGACACATTTCGCTTTTTCGATACCGGCAGCACGTAACACATCAAGACGAATACCATCACCGTAATAAACTTTAAAACCAAATTTGGCTGCCGCACGGATATTTTCGATGTTGCGGTCAATCACCGATACATTAATACCACGAACAAGAAGCGATTGACAGACGATTTGACTGAAACGACCAAAACCAATCACGAGTACGCTATCTTCTAAATCCACAATAGGATCAAGATCGCTGGTATCGACTCTTTCCTCTTGATTTGCTGATTTACGTTGGTTGATTTTACGCATCAATAAACCAATCAATGGCATCGAAATAATGACAGCTGCAGTAAAAGTTGCATTTTGATCTTTTGTCATTACACCTGCCGTAGTTGCAGCAGAGAAGAGTACGAATGCAAATTCACCACCGTGCGCCATAATGGTCATTCGTCCAACGGATTCTTTTCGGTCAAGTTTCGTAATACGTGCAACAGTGTAAACGGCCAAGGCTTTGCCGATGATATAAAGGCACACAATACCCAATAACCAAAGTGCATTGTCGAACACCAAGGTTAAATCAAGTGACATCCCTACGCCCATAAAGAAGAGACCGAGCAATAGACCACGGAATGGCTCAATATCTGCTTCGAGTTGGTGGCGGAATGCAGATTCTGAAAGCATCACACCCGCAACGAATGCGCCCATCGCCATTGAAAGGCCACTTGCTTCCATGGCTAATGCAGCACCTAATACCACAAGCAAGGCGGCTGCTGTCATCATTTCACGAATGTGAGCTTTTGAAATTAAGCGGAAAATAGGGTTCATTAACCATTTACCCGCAACCACTAAACCGACAACGGCACCGAGTGCAATAGCAATAGATGTCCAGTTGGTTTGATGTTCAATGTGTTTGGTTTCAGGCGTTAAAAAGGCAATAGAAGCCAATAATGGCACAATGGATAAATCTTCAAAGATTAAGGTTGAAATCACCCGTTGGCCTTTTGGTGTATTCGTAATCCCGCGTTCTTCTAATACCTGCATTACGATAGCAGTAGAGGAGAGCGTAAAACCCATACCTGCAATAAACGCGACTTCTTTAGGAAGATTTAATATATAGATACCGGCAAAGGTAAGCAGTGCACCACATAGCCCTACTTGTAGAAAACCTCGCCCGAAGATCGCTTTTCGCATGGCCCATAGGCGTTCGGGATGCATTTCCAAACCGATAATGAATAAGAACATCACTACGCCCAGTTCCGCCATATGGAGAACTGATTCCGCATCTTCTACCACACCAAATACCGAAGGACCAATTAAACAGCCTGCCACTAAATAACCCAATACGCTACCTAAGCCAATACGCTTAAAAAGCGGCACGATGGTTACGCTGGTGGCGAGTAGAACAACAGTTTTAATTAATTCAGGGCTGACGACATTCGACATAGGGCAAAGAAACCTTAGTAAAAACAGGGAGTATGAGAAGAAAGTTCTCTTGTATTCTAGCCTTTTTTAGGTAAATAAAAAACACAGAAAAGCAAGAAATTGGTATAATTTACAAAAACTTTACATGCCAAAAAATGGTCATCTTTCTGACCGCACTTTAGAGGTATTATGTCATTACAATTCAATATGATAGCGTTGTTGTTGGTTTTCTTAATCATTTTAGGCTTAATGAGCCAAAACAGCGCAATTACCATCTCAGCGGCTGTGTTATTAATCATGCAGCAAACCTTATTATCCAAATACATTCCCATACTTGAGCAATACGGGATAAAAATTG
>CAUGKJ010000159.1 GCA_959600045.1 uncultured Haemophilus sp. | reverse complement strand
TAGGTAATTTCTTTCTCGCTCTAACAGATAAACATCTCGGAAAATACCAGACATTCGGAATTTATCTTGGTCTTCCAAATAACTACCATCACACCATTTCAACACGAGAACATGTAAGTGGTTTTCCCCTTGTTGTAAAAAGTCAGTAATATCAAATTCGCTCGTGCAATGACTAATTTGGCTGTAGCCTACAAATTGTTGATTCACATAAACAAATAAGCAGCTATCTACCCCTTCAAAATTTAAGAGATACCGTTTTTCTGCATTGATTTCGACATTAAAGACGCGATGATACAACCCACAAGAATTTTCAATGGGCACATAAGGGGGATCAAAAGGGAAAGGATAATTTACGTTGGTATATTGATGATTGTCATAACCATAGTTTTGCCAGTTGGATGGAACGGGGATTTTATCCGTAAAGGAAAAACGAAGAAAATCTTGAGGTAAGTGAGTATAGCTTTCAAAATAAGCAAAATCCCATTCGCCATTTAGTAAGGTAAAATAAGGGGAAAATTCTCGTGTCTTTTTGACCGCACTTTCTGTTGAAGAAAAAGGAATAAAATAAGCATGATGTGGTGTGGTATTCACGTGCAAGGTTTGCGGATCTTCAAAATAGCGAGGCAACAACATAAAAACTCCCAATGCAATTTAGACATATAAAAAAGGGCGCCTGAATGACGCCCACTATACCTAAAATCTTTGGCTAATCTAGCGATAAGTTATCAAATCGTGATACTTATCACATTAATTTTTATGGCAATTTTGCCAAGAAGGCATAACCGCCTTTTTCACTCATTATCTCAAGGTTAGAATCTGCTGTAATGAATGCTGACTCACCTTGTTTCAAGGTAAGTGCGGTTGATTTTTCTTGTATTTTTAGCTCACCTTTCATCACTAATAAAATGCCTGCACTTTGAAGAATCAATTCAGTATGTTGTAGTGGTTCAACACGAATTTGAGCTAAAGCAAAATCGTTTACTGGCGTTTTATAAGTAAATTCTGACTGATGTTGAGGTGCGGCTGAGATAATTTGAGGTATTACTTCACAACAATCGACAATTTTTAATAATTCAACAATATCGACATATTTTGGTGTTAAGCCACCACGAATCACATTATCAGAACAGGCCATTAACTCCACGTTTTGTCCGCGAAGATAAGCATGAGGAATGCCTGCATCCTGGAAAATACCTTCCCCTTCTTTCAAATGTACGATATTAAAGAGATAAAAACACACCAAGCCAGCATCTAATTTTTCAGGCGAAATTGCCATGGCTTCCATGGTATAAAGCACCCAATAATCAGGATTATCAAGTGCCAACTCGCCATTTTTATAAGGCTGTTGATTGGCTTCAATAATGGGTAATAGCCAATTTGCGAGCGTTGATTGATCCGCCAACATCACATCCGCATAGAATTCAGCAAGGTTTTGTGTGCCAAGTTTTTCAGCCAAAGGTTGCAAAGAGGGGCGTGCATTTAATGTGGCAAGGATTTGAGCTTTTGTTTTAAAACCATGTAAAAGCCAGAAATCAGATAAGGCAATCATCATTTCTGGTTTATGATTTCTATCTTTATAAGTCCGCGTGCTGTCTGTTAATGCCACGCCTTTTGTATTTTCAGCCTCAAAGCCCTTTTCAGCTTGGGTTTTAGTCGGGTGCAATTGAATCGATAACGGCTTTTCAACATCTAAAATCTTTAACAAATAAGGCAGTTCATCACCAAATTGCTGACGGCTTAGCTGTCCTAGTGCGGTCGGATTTTGCAATAAAAATTCAATAAGGGATTGCTTACCTGTTACATCCTCAATTTCAGAAGGTGCTGATGGATGAGCACCTAACCACCACTCTGCACAAGGTTGATCTTTCGCTGAATGTAATCCAATCAATGATGCAATATAGTTTTTTCCGCCCCATGCATAATGCTGTACTTGACCAGTTAATCGATAAATCATCTTTACCTTCTTTAAAAAAGAATAAGGATAAAAAAATCCGCTTATTTAAAGCGGATCTTTTAGTCTATAAATCTTATTTTGTTAAACTTAAAACAACAGATTCTCCAGCAATCACTTCACCTGATTTTTTCTCGATAGATGAAATTTCATCCATGTTAGAGATAACCACTGGTGTTAAAACTGATTTTGCTTTTGATTCTAATGTTGCTAAATCAAATTCGATTACTGTGTCGCCGCGTTTTACGCTTTGACCTTCGTGTGCGATGCGAGTGAATCCTTCACCTTTCAATTCAACGGTATCAATACCGAAGTGAACGAATAATTCAACACCCTCTTTTGATTCCATTGAAAACGCATGGTTGGTTTCAAAAATTTTACCAATTACACCATCAACAGGCGCAACAATTTTGTTACCTGTTGGGCGAATCGCGATACCATCACCTACAATTTTTTCAGAGAAAACAACATCTGGTACATCTTCGATATTCACAATCTCACCAGAAAGTGGCGCATAAACTTCGACTTCCACTGTTTTGTTTTCTTTTGAACCAAATAATTTGTCAAATAAGCCCATTTTAATCTCCTATCTATTAAAGATGGCTAGTATTTTAACGTAAAACTCTGTTTTTGTATCTAGTTTAACGATTTTTCTGCTAAAAAAGCTTGAATTAATTGCTCAATTTCAGCAGCGGTTGGTTTTTGTAATGCTTCATCAGCTAAGGCTTTCACCTCTTGATAATTCACATGACGAATTAATTTTTTAATACGTGGCACAGAAATTGCACTCATACTAAATTCATCTAAGCCCATACCGAGTAACAATAAGGTTGCTCGTTCATCACCGGCTAACTCACCACACATACCTGTCCATTTACCTTCTGCATGAGAAGCATCAATCACTTGTTTGATCAAGCCTAGTACTGAAGGAGACATTGGATTGTATAAGTGAGAAATTAATTCATTACCACGGTCAACAGCTAGAGTATATTGCGTTAAATCGTTTGTACCAATACTAAAGAAATCGACTTCTTTCGCTAAGAATTTCGCATTCACCGCTGCAGATGGGGTTTCAACCATGACACCCACTTGGATGTTTTCATCAAAAGCTTTACCTTCTGCACGTAATTCTGCTTTCAAGGTTTCAAGCACAGATTTTAACTCGCGAATTTCTTCTACCGAAATAATCATCGGGAACATCACGGCAAGTTTACCAAATGCAGACGCACGTAATACCGCTCTTAATTGTGCGTGTAAAATCTCACGACGATCAAGGGCGATACGCACCGCACGCCATCCAAGGAATGGGTTCATTTCTTTTGGTAAATTTAAATATGGTAGCTCTTTGTCACCACCGATATCCATGGTACGTAATACCACTAAACGACCTTCCATTGCTTCAACCACTTCTTTATAAGCAATGAATTGCTCTTCTTCGCTTGGTAATTGATCTCGATCCAT
>CAUGKJ010000158.1 GCA_959600045.1 uncultured Haemophilus sp. | reverse complement strand
GACGGGGACAAATAATGGTTTCAAATCTTATCGATAAAGACGGTCGTCAATCTAAAGGCGTATTATTATTACGTACTTTAGCGATGCCTTCAGACACCAACGCTAACGGTGATATTTTCGGTGGCTGGATTATGTCACAAATGGATATGGGCGGCGCAATTCTAGCAAAAGAAATTGCTCATGGTCGTGTCGTTACCGTTGCTGTAGAAAGTATGAATTTTATTAAGCCTATCGCCGTCGGTGACGTGGTGTGTTGTTACGGCCAATGTCTCAGCGTGGGTCGTTCCTCTATAAAAATCAAGGTAGAAGTATGGGTGAAAAAAGTCGCAAGTGAACCAATTGGGGAGCGTTACTGCGTGACAGATGCCGTATTTACCTTTGTCGCGGTTGGAAAAGACGGCAAATCTCGCGCTATTCCACGTGAAGGTAATCTTGAACTAGAACGCGCATTAGCCTCTATCGAAGAATTACAATTAAATTGTTAAAAGGAGAAATGATGTATTACGTGATTTGTGCCCAAGATGTTCCTGGCTCTTTAGAAAAACGTCTTTCAGTACGTGAGCAACATCTTGCTCGTTTAAAACAATTACAAGCAGAAGGTCGCTTATTAACCGCAGGTCCCAACCCCGCCATTGATGATGAAAATCCAGGCGAAGCTGGCTTTACAGGCTCGACTGTGATTGCTCAATTCGAAAGCCTGTCTGCAGCAAAAGACTGGGCTGCACAAGATCCTTATGTTGAAGCGGGCGTTTACGGTGATGTGATTGTGAAGCCGTTCAAAAAAGTTTTCTAAATTAAACGAACTCTACACTCAAAGACGGATCTAAATATCCGTCTTTCTCTTTATATGGAATCTCCTATGCGAGCACTTAAACACACGACAATTTCGTTATTTATTTTAACCGCACTTTCAAGTTCAGTTTTGGCCAATCCACATGCTCATAAAAGCAAAACTGAAACTGCACCACAAATTAACCTTACAGAAGAACAAGCCAAATGGGCACAGCAACAGCATGCTCATGAATTAAAGTTGATTGAACAACGCGCGACTTTTCTGCAATTAGAGTCGCTCCTAAAAAGTGCGGTCAAAAATAATCATGTTTCTAATAATGCCAAATTATTTCTTGGGCTTATTGATTCTTTAAAAGGTTATCCATTGCAAACTGATGCTATAGCGGCTTATTTAGACGCACGTGTAAAAACCGTTAATCGCGATACGCCTCGTGAAGAAGTAAATGCATTACGAACAGACATTGAACAATTTATTCAACAGCACGCCTCTCATTTTCTACGCGGAAAATTAGAACAAAGCATTTTTACATTATTAACCAATGCTGAAGATACTCAAGCACTCGCCAAACTCACACCTAATAATTTGGAAACACAAATTGCCGTGCTTACAGCTAAATATCAAATAGAGGCAGCTAATACTAGTCAAACGGCAGAAAACCAATCAAATGACAAGAATAAATCGGCTATTTTGTCTGAATATGAACAACTTTGGCTTAATAATGCTGAACTTCCTAATGATGCTCAACTCTGGGCGGCTTGGTATTCACAAGGTGGACGCACTGAAGAGAAGATCTATCAAAAAGCTGAAATGCTCTTCAGTAAAAATGATGCGAAAGGATTAGAAATACTCGCTAAAGAGTTAGAAAAAATTGAGAATGCTAAAGAAGATGAGCAAGTAGCCGCTCATTTAGCGCTCTATCAGGACCTCTTAAAAAATCCTGCAAATTTGAAAATACAAGCTGAGAAATTGCCATTAATTGATGCTAATACGAATAAAATTACCAATAAATTTGCCGTAGTACTAAGTTTTGCTCGTTATTTACGAACCATTCCGGAAAATATGAATGAACCAACCTTCACCCCTTACGAGCAATGGGCTAAGACCTGGCAATTAAACGAAGCTGAATTACGTGATTGGAAAATCGCCTTTATTAACCGTTTCTTTGATAATGAAAGTCCTAATTTTGTGCAATGGCGCGATCAAGAACTTCTCAAACTCAACGCAGATAATCTCATTGAACGTCGTTTGCGTACGGCTATTTGGCAACAAACGGATTTATTAGGTTGGTTGAATGCCCTTTCAGATGAAGCGAAGCAAAAACAAGAATGGCGTTATTGGATGGGGAAAACACTCGAAAAAGAGAATGGCCAAAAAGCCAAAGAAATATTCTCTGAATTACGCAACGAACGCGGGTTTTACCCAATGTTAGCGACAGCAAAATTATTTCCTGAAAATCGTGGTGCAGGATATGATTTCGGTCAACCAGAATTATCTGTCGCGTGGAGTATTTCCGATCCTTACTGGGCACATGAATATAAAAAATTTCAGCCAGCTCTCGCAGAAATTGCTGAATTACGACAATTGGATCGATTAGGCGCAGCCAAACAACGTTGGCGTTTTCTATTAGAAAAATTATCGCAAGAAGAACAACTACAGATTGCTTTAAGCCAATATGCGAATAAACAAAATTGGTTTGAATTGGGCGTAGATGGCTCGATTATTGCGAAAGCATGGGATTATATCGGATTACGCTTACCAAATGCTTATAGTCAATATTTTGATATTGCTCTCAGTAATGTGAATCTCAGCGCAACGGAACCTCAAGCTATTGTGGATAATCGTGTAACTAAAACCTTCGCCATGGCAATCGCTCGCCAAGAAAGTGCTTGGAATCCAATGGCACAATCTTCCGCAAATGCTCGAGGATTAATGCAGTTATTACCGAGTACTGCACAAAAAACAGCAGAAAATCAGCAACTTCCTTATAACGGTGAGTTAGATTTATTCAAACCGCTTAATAATATTTTACTCGGTACGGCTCACTTAAATGAGTAAAATGCTAAATACCCTAATAACCGAATTTTGATCGCCTCTGCCTATAATGCGGGTGCAAGCCGTGTAGAAAAATGGCTTGCAAGAGCCAATGGCAAATTGGCTATGGATGAATTTATTGCCTCCATTCCATTCTTTGAAACTCGAGGTTATGTTCAAAACGTATTAACTTACGATTTTTACTATCAAAACCTACAAGACAAAGAAAAATTACAAACCTTTAGCAAAGAGGAATACGATCGGCTATACTAGTCGCACTAGTTTAATAGTATAGGATTGTTGATATGTATATTAGTCGCAATTTAGAACAATGGAATGCTTTCCTCGCGACCTTGCAAACCGCGTTTGAGCAAGGCAAAGCACAAGATTTCTTAACGCTTCTGCTCACACCAGATGAACGTGATGCGGTGGGGTTACGTTTACAAATCGTAGCGCAGTTATTGGATAAAATTCTCTCCCAACGAGAGATTCAACAAAATCTCAATACCAGTGCGGCAACCATTACGCGTGGTTCTAATATGCTCAAAACAATGGATCCGGATTTTATAAACTGGGTGAAAAGCCAACTCGATGAGCAAGCTGCAAAAAACTAAGCGAATTCTGACCGCACTTTTACATCTTTTT
>CAUGKJ010000157.1 GCA_959600045.1 uncultured Haemophilus sp. | reverse complement strand
GTAATTTAACTTTCCATTAAGATAGATAAAAACCCAGCTTCGGCTGGGTTTTTTATTTGTGTTAATTACCTTTTATTGGAGGTATTTAGATGACTCTCAGAAATTTTGGTTAATTTTAGTATTTCATAATTAGAATTAGCAACTTAGTACCATAATTTTCCTTTAGCAAAAATAAGTTCTTTCAAAGCATTTTGAACTGTTGTGAGAATATTATGCTTTACGTTCGTAATTTTTCTACTAAGGTTAAAATAAGTCGAGCTACAGTTGGAAGAGGACTAGTTTCAACAAGGTGTAGATATTTTAATTCAAGAGTTTTATTTGAAATTACTTGGTTTTGTGCCACAGTAGTTGTCCCCTCTTCTGTTGCACGGTATCGGAAAGCGATAAGACGTAATTCTTCAAGACTGATTTCCATATTTTTTGCTAGTAAGTCTTTTAATTGATTCTCCCAGGCAATATCCCCCGCTTTGTTCTCTTTTAGGGATAAGGCCATAATCAAGGATTTTTCTAGGGTTCTTTTAATCTGTTGATCTACAGACCGAATAGGGAAATGTCCAAGCCAAAGTTCATCTGTTTCAATAAATTGTGCATTAAATTTTTCTTCAAACCAAGCGTAAAAATGTCGATGCTGTGGTGAACGAAATACCACTGAAGGTACCTCTTTATTTTCATTATCTATCATGTAATGGCTGCCAATAGTAACCTTATTATTCTTAGCAACCTCTCTAGGAATAATTACTTTAGGTGTTAATAAAATCTCTTGACGCTGTTCAGTAAAATTTTTATAAAAATGAGCATCAGGCTTCGTTGTATTTGGTAAATAACCTCGCCAAGTGTACATACCTACTCGATCTGTAGGAATTTGAGCTAAAAGCTCATTGAGTTTTTGACGTGATGGACAATAAATAAATTCATCAGCGTCAAGAGGAAAAATATGTGTGATATTAGAATCTTTACTTAGTGCAAATTCTATTACTTTGTTCACAATCTCAGCTTGAATATAAGCATTTTCATCATATGTATAAATCTGTAATGGTAAGCCTTCTGCTTTCAATGCATTGAGTATCTCTCGTGTGTGATCTGTACTTCCATGATCTATAATATGTAACTCATCTAAAAGTTGGAGGTTATATCGAACAAAAGCCTCAACAGCATCACTTTCATTACGGATCATGCTAACGCCGATTAGTTTGTTGATATTTTGGATTGTATTTATTACGTCATTTGGGATATTGTTTTTCATATTTTTAGGTAAAGGTATTGGTGTTTTACAATTTGGTTTTATTTTAGGGTGCGATTTTACTGATATATAATGCTACATGTTTATTCATTATTTAGTCATAGTTAATCTTTGTCCAAATTTTCTTTGGCAAAATCCAAATTACTTTGAAAGCGTTTTTTATCCTCATCAGGGATGACTGGGTTAGCAAGTAATTCAAAGCATATGTTATAGCAAAGTTGATAATTCTCAACCCAATAAGCACTGACAGCAAGTTCATCCTTTGCTTTCCATTCGTAAACAGAGTGATCTACAAAAAGAATATCTTTATTAAGTGGAATGTTTACCGCCGCACTTGCATAAATATAGGCGAGCCTAATTTTATCGTGCAGACGTAATTGGCGAGCTAAATGATAGAGACTTTCTGCTCGTTGTGGACGATATTCATAGGCGGCTAATAAAAGATGCTGTATTTCATCTAATGATGCATTTAATTCAATTTTTAATAGGGCAATTTGGAGCATTGAATAATAAACCTCTTCATGCCAGCCCCCTAAATTTGCACGTTTAACATACCACTCAATAGCTTTTTGTGGCATGTTGGCATCACGATAAGATTGTGCAGTATAAAATGCATAGCGATCCTTAAGATCTTCATCTTCAGGTGAGTAGAAGGCTTTTTCTAATACTTGAGCATCTTGGAAATATTTTTGTGGATTGTTGCTACGAGCCCCAAAACGACCACTAATCACATAATAATCACCAAAGATTTTTTGCTCCACAATCGTTTTTTTACGTTGTTCAACAAATTCATGTAATACGCCACGCCAGTAGAAAGAATCGTCATTACGGAACATAAGCGTACGGAAATAAACATTTGCACCCGTTATGCTATTTGCCATGCGTAGATAATAGCGATCGCTCGTCAGCTCTTCAGGTAATACAAAATTGCCTTCAAAGCGATCATCGGCATCGAAGATTAATACATAATCTGTTTTTCCTTGTGCATGTTGTAACGCACAGTTTCGGTTATGGGCAAAATTCACCCATTCATTGTGATGAATTTCGCCAGGAATGCCTTTTTCATCAAAGAATTGTTTGATAATGTCTGCAGTATTGTCGTCTGATCCTGTATCACTAATGACATAATAATCTAATGGAACATGAGTAATAATGTTCTCTAATGTATCTCGGATGATAGCAGATTCATTTTTGACAATCATATTCAAACAGATTGTTTTTTTATCAGTTCTTTGAGGCATTTTTCTATCTCTTATGTTTTATTATTCATTCAAATTTATTTCTCTTTAGAGTTGATGAGCATTATAGCGAAAATACATTTTTCGTGCTGAAAATTATGCGAAAAATGACCGCACTTTTTCCTCGCATATAGACAATTCCAATCAGTAAAAAAGGATAATGAAAATGACTAAACATTATGATTATATTGCGATCGGTGGCGGTTCCGGCGGGATTGCCTCAATTAACCGTGCGGCAAGCTATGGCAAAAAATGTGCAATTATTGAAGCAAAACATCTCGGTGGTACTTGCGTAAACGTAGGTTGTGTACCGAAAAAAGTGATGTTCTATGGTGCGCAAATTGCAGAAGCGATTAATAGCTATGCACCAGCTTATGGTTTTGATGTAGAAGTGAAAAAGTTTGATTACGCGAAATTAGTTGAGAGTCGTCAAGCTTACATCGGTCGTATTCATACATCTTACAATAATGTGTTAGCGAAGAATAATGTGGATGTTCTAAATGGTTTTGCGCGTTTTAAAGATGCGAAAACGATTGAAGTGAGCTATGAAGATGGTTCAACAGAATTAGTGACTGCCGATCATATCTTAATTGCGACGGGTGGCCGCCCAAGTATTCCAGAGGTAAAAGGTGCAGAATACGGGATTGATTCAAATGGTGTATTTGCTTTAAATGAATTACCAAAACGTGTTGCAGTTGTAGGCGCGGGTTATATTGCCGTTGAATTAGCGGGTGTTTTAAATAGCTTAGGTAGCGAAACCCATTTATTTGTGCGTCAACATGCCCCATTGCGTAATCAAGATCCATTGATTGTGGAAACTTTACTTGAAGTGTTAGCACAAGATGGTATCCAATTAAATACCAAAGCGTTGCCAGAAGAAGTGGTTAAAAATGCGGATGGTTCGCTTACCTTGAAATTACAAGATGGCCGAGAAACTACAGTGGATACCTTAATTTGGGCGATTGGTCGTGAACCGGCTACTGATGTGATTAATCTTGAAGTAACCGGTGTGAAAACCAATTCACGCGGACAAATTATTGTCGATAAATATCAAAATACAAACGTACCTGGCATTTATG
>CAUGKJ010000156.1 GCA_959600045.1 uncultured Haemophilus sp. | reverse complement strand
GGCTTCCCCATGTGAGAGTAGGACACCGCCAGGTACTGAATGTGAACCCCAAGCTAAATGGCTTGGGGTTTTTGTTTATGGATTTTTATTAAAAATTATATAGAATGATCTCAATTTTTATTTCTCAATATAAACCATGAAAAACTTTAGATATTTTGCGCAACGTTATGTTGATTGGGTTATTCGATTAGGTCGAGTTCGTTTCTCTTTACTTGGTATCGCTATTCTTGCGATTTTGGCTATCTGTATACAAATCTTATTAAGCACGCTCCTTAGTGATGGCATTCATTGGAGTGATATTGCTCGCTCAATCACTTTTGGTTTATTTACTGCGCCTTTTGTTATTTATTTTTTTACGCTACTTGTTGAACGACTAGAACGTTCCCGTTTAGAGCTGTCTAAAACGCTTGCTCGATTAGAAAAAAATAGTCGTGATAAAAGTACCTTACTGGCAACAATTAGCCATGAGTTACGTACGCCTTTAAATGGGATTATTGGTCTTAGCCGAATCCTATTAGATGACAAATTAACAGAACAACAACAAAATTACCTCAATACAATTAATCTAAGTGCGGTCAGTTTAGGTCATATTTTTAGTGATATTATTGATTTAGATAAGATCGATTCTAAGCGCATTGAATTAAATATCCAGCCTTGCGATTTCCATTCACTACTTAATGATTTCTATAATTTTGGTACCTTGATGGCGGAGCAAAAGGGGCTAAAATTCTCTTTAAAGCTGGATGATAATTTACCTAATTGGCTTTATCTCGATCGTGCTCGCCTTAGCCAAATTCTTTGGAATTTAATTAGTAATGCCGTCAAATTCACTGACAAAGGTGAAGTTATTCTAAGGGTGCAGAAAATGCAAGATAATCAGTATCAATTTAGTGTTACTGATACGGGAGCAGGAATTGCACCTTGCGAATTAGATAAGATTTTTACCATGTACTATCAGGTTAAAGATAATATTCATCGTTCTGCGGGAAGTGGCATTGGTCTTGCAATTTCTAAGAATTTAGCTCAATTAATGCAAGGGGATTTAACGGTTGAAAGTGAATTGGAAAAAGGTTCAACCTTTTACTTAACGATCATTGCAGAAAAAGCTCAGGCTCATGATGGTAATGCTGAAAAAGCCATGCAGCATCTTTCTATTTTATTAGTAGAAGACGTTGAATTGAATGTGGTTGTGGCTAAAAGTATTCTTGAAAGGCAAGGGCATTATGTTGATGTTGCGATGAATGGTGAACAGGCTATTCAATTATTTGAGAAAAATACTTATGATATTGTTTTTCTTGATATTAAGTTACCAGATATGTCAGGCTTTGATATTGCATACTATTTACGTAAAAACTATGAAGAAGGGATTTATGATTTTCTTCCACCTTTAATAGCTTTTACGGCAAACGTTATGCACAGCGAAGAGGAATATCAAAATCAGGGTATGGATGGTGTGTTGCGTAAGCCTCTTTCTCTGACGGAATTACGTCAGTGTTTTAAAACATTCTTAGGTGATGATATCGAGACTACCTCTGATGAAGAAGAGCTCCCTCAAGTTCAAGAAGGCATCAATATTTCACTTATTGAGTTAATTGGAAAATCACAAGCTAAAGCTAATGTAGAGTTATTCAAACAGTGGATGCCAATTTATTTAGATGAATTAGAAACAGCGTATGAAGATTATCTTACAAACGCAGATATGCAACAAATGGTGTCAGATGTGGCACATAAAATAAAAGGCGCTGCAGCATCAGTAGGGCTTGTTAATATTCAAAATATCGCAAAACAGGCTCAAGACACGTCATTACCCAATTGGACATCTGATATTACTTTATGGATAGAACAACTCAGTAATGAATGGTCTCAAAATGTAGCTGAATTAGAAGCATATTTAGAAAAATAATTCATGACACGTCATTTTCAGATTTTGATCAGTGAGAATATGCCGTCTAATTTGCCGGCAAATACCTTGATCATTAATGAGTTTTCTAAAACCCAAAATCTTCTTGGGCAAGAGTTTGAGACGATCTTGTTTGATGCACGAAAAGGTATCCATTTAGAGGTGCTCGCCATTGCGGCCGGTACATTGAAAATGAATGGTGCATTAATTGTCTTGCTATCAAATTGGGAGAAACTTCATTCCCAAATAGACGAAGATAGTCTTCGTTGGTCAGGTTCGCTTGAGGCAATTACGACGCCAAGATTTATTGCATATTTTAAGCATTGTATTCATAAATATGGTTTTCCCGTCCTTTATCATCAAAATGATTTAAAATTTGACCGCACTTTTCAGCGAGAATTTGTAAATCACAACGCGACCTTAGATCAGCAGAAAATCATTGAGCAAATCTTACAAAAAGAATCTGAACTCTACTTTCTTACTGCCAAACGAGGAAGAGGGAAATCAGCTCTAGCAGGCTTATTAGCGAATCAACTGGATACTAAAATTTACCTCACAGCTCCAAATAAAAGTGCGGTCAATATTTTGGGTGAATTTTCACAAAAAGAGATTATCTTTATTGCACCAGATGCACTTTTCCTTGCTTTGCAAAATGATCCTTCTTTTTCTGAAAATGCTTGGCTTTTTGTTGATGAGGCGGCAATGTTGCCGATTGCTCAACTTACTGCTTTTTCCCATCATTTTAAGCATATTTTATTTACGACAACTATTCATAGTTATGAGGGAACCGGGCGAGGCTTTGAGCTTAAATTTAAGCAAAAAATTAACCGCACTTTCTCTGACTTTGAGCTTATTGAACCGCTACGTTGGTCGAAAGATGATGCTTTAGAGGCATTTATCGATGAGCTTTTATTATTGAATGTAGAGGATGAGTTTAAACAAACGGTATACGATAAAAGCAAGTTCTGTCAAATTACTGAACGCTCACAAGAGGAAATACTTTCTTCATTGTCTCAATTCTATGGGTTGATGACATTAGCTCATTATCGTACATCACCATTAGATCTACGGCGATTATTTGATGTCAATTCACAGTGTTTTTTTACCGCTGAAAGTGAGCAAAATTTACTAGGCGCTGTTTGGGCATTAAAAGAAGGCGGGATTGAAGATTCAGCCCTCATTGAAGCAATTCAACAAGGGATTAGACGCCCGAAAGGCAATCTCGTGCCTCAAGCACTTTGTTTTCATGCTCAACAACAAAAGGCTTGTGAATTGCATTCTTTACGTATTTCGAGAATTGCGGTCCAGCCTATGTGGCAGCAGCATGGTATTGGTACACAACTTATTGAATACATCACACAAAATGCCGATCTGGATTATTTATCAGTGAGTTTTGGTTATACCAAAGAACTGGCTCAATTTTGGCAGAAATGTGGTTTTTCTCTTGTTTATTTAGGCGAGCATTTAGAGGCAAGTAGTGGCTGTTATTCAACTATCGCTCTAAAAGGGCTTTCTGCACAAGGAATTGAATTAGAAAAAGAAGCAACGCAATCTTTTCAACGGAATATGCCTTTGTCTTTCCATCCATTCGCTCAGGAATTTAATACCAGATCAGTGGATTGGGAATTGCTTGACGAAGATTGGTTAAGTTTAAAAAATTTTGCTTATTTTCACCGCACTTTAGCT
>CAUGKJ010000155.1 GCA_959600045.1 uncultured Haemophilus sp. | reverse complement strand
AGGGGATTGTTTTGATCCTTTTACACACCAACCAAGCTCTTTTAAGTGCAGTGCCAGCGGTAAGCCTAACCAACCTAAACCAACTATCGCAACAGATTTCATACTCTTTTATTCACAATATTTTATCCATAAAAATCCCTGCCATTCTAAAGCATAGCAGGGAGATTGTTAATGTTATTTTGTTAATAAATCCAACGCCTCTTGATATTTAGCAACTGTTTTTTCAATCACTTCTTTTGGTACTTTAGGCGCTGGCGGTTGTTTATTCCAACCACTTTGCTCTAACCAATCTCGGACAAATTGCTTATCAAATGAGGGCGGATTTGTTCCTTCTTTATAAGTATCAACTGACCAAAAACGACTAGAATCTGGTGTTAATACCTCATCCATTAAAGTGAGTGTGCCATTTTCATCTAAACCGAATTCAAATTTAGTATCGCAAATAATAATGCCTTTAGTCAGCGCATATTTTGCCGCCTCAGTATAAAGCGCAATCGCTTTTTCTCTCACTTGTGCCGCTAATTCTGCACCAATGGCTTTTTCACATTCTTCATAGCTAATATTGATATCGTGATTGCCCACTTCTTCTTTACTTGATGGCGTAAAAATCGGCTCTGGTAATTTACTTGCCTCAACTAATCCTTCTGGCAATTTCAAGCCACAAATAGTGCCAGTTTGCTTATAATCTTTTAGCCCACTACCTGTTAAATAACCACGCACGATAGATTCAATTTTTATTGGTTTCAAACGCTTACATACCACTGCGCGATCTTTTACTAAATCAGCTTCTTCTTTTGGTAACACATCATAAACTGAATCGCCAGTAAAATGATTCGGCATAATATGGGCTAACTTATTAAACCAGAAATTGGAAATTTGAGTCAGAATTTCACCTTTACGTGGGATAGGATCATCTAAAATCACATCAAATGCAGACAAACGGTCACTGGCTACCATTAACATTCGTTTATCATCGATCTCATAAAGATCACGCACTTTCCCAGAATAGATTTTTTTTAGACTAAGTTGTGTCATTGTTTGCACCTTTTATTATAAGAATAAAAAATCGGCACGTATTATACCGCACTTCTTGCGCAAACGTTTGCTTTTTTTTATAAAAAAAATTTCAAAGAAAAGAAATTACAGAGTCATACACCTAAATAAGCTATAGATAATAAAAGAAAAGCAATTTAATTTGAGCTCAATCTGAAAATCAGCGACAATACGGCATTATTTAAAACAGAAGAAACAAGACAAATGAGTTATCCATTAGAAGAAGTGAATAAACGTCGCACATTTGCGATTATTTCCCACCCTGACGCGGGTAAAACCACCATCACCGAAAAGGTATTGTTATACGGCAATGCCATTCAAAAAGCGGGCTCTGTTAAAGGTAAAGGCTCTGCACAACATGCAAAATCTGACTGGATGGAAATGGAAAAACAACGTGGTATTTCCATCACCACTTCCGTGATGCAATTCCCTTACAATGAGTGCTTAGTGAATTTATTGGATACGCCGGGGCATGAGGATTTCTCGGAAGATACCTACCGCACTTTGACGGCTGTGGATAGCTGCTTAATGGTTATCGACTCGGCAAAAGGGGTTGAGGAACGTACCATTAAATTAATGGAAGTCACCCGTTTGCGCGATACGCCAATTATCACTTTCATGAATAAACTTGACCGTGATATTCGTGATCCAATGGAATTATTAGATGAAGTGGAAAGCGTATTAAAAATCCATTGTGCGCCAATTACTTGGCCGATTGGTTGCGGTAAATTATTTAAGGGTGTCTATCATTTATATAAAGATGAAACCTATCTTTACCAAAGTGGGCAAGGCTCTACCATCCAAGAAGTACGTATTGTGAAAGGATTAAATAGTCCAGAATTAGACGCTGCTGTTGGTGATGACTTAGCCCAACAATTGCGTGATGAATTAGAGCTTGTAAAAGGTGCAAGTAATGAATTTGATTTGGATTTATTCCTAAGTGGTGAATTAACACCTGTCTTTTTCGGTACGGCATTAGGTAACTTCGGTGTCGATCATTTCTTAGATGGTTTAACCGAATGGGCACCTGCACCACAAGCTCGTCAAGCTGACACGCGTAAAGTCTCAGCTGAAGAAGAAAAATTCACTGGTTTCGTGTTTAAAATCCAAGCCAATATGGATCCAAAACACCGCGACCGTGTGGCTTTCCTACGCGTAGTTTCTGGTAAATACGAAAAAGGGATGAAACTTAAACACGTACGTATTGGTAAAGATGTAGTCATTTCTGACGCTCTCACCTTTATGGCGGGGGACCGTACCCATGCCGATGAGGCCTATGCTGGCGATATTATCGGCTTGCACAATCACGGTACAATTCAGATTGGTGATACCTTCACACAAGGTGAAGATCTGAAATTTACCGGTATTCCAAACTTTGCGCCTGAATTATTCCGTCGCATTCGTTTGAAAGATCCTCTTAAACAAAAACAATTGTTGAAAGGCTTAGTACAACTTTCTGAAGAAGGAGCTGTGCAAGTATTCCGTCCATTAAGCAATAATGATTTGATTGTTGGCGCGGTCGGTGTGGTCGTTTCTCGTTTGAAATCAGAATATAACGTTGAAGCCATTTACGAAACGGTCAATGTCGCGACGGCTCGTTGGGTGGAATGTGCAGATAACAAAAAATTTGAAGAGTTCAAACGCAAAAATGAGCAAAATCTAGCATTAGATGGTGGCGATAATCTTACTTACATTGCACCAACTATGGTTAATTTAAATCTTGCACAAGAACGTTATCCTGATGTGACCTTCTTTAAGACAAGGGAACATTAATTACCATTTTCTACCATTAACAAAAGGAAAAATTATGAAAAAATTGATGCTTATCAGTACAGCAGTGTTACTACTCTCGGGTTGTGTAAACACTGAGCTGTCAAATGCAGGAAAAGCTTATAACCCACAAACTGACGCACGTATCCGTCTATATGGACAAAATGGTCGCTATACCGAGATGGAAGTAAAACAGAATGGAAAAACAGAAAAAGTAAATGTTGGAGGTGGATGGGGGCAATCCTTCGGCTCAATGCTTTACCTTAAAGGTAATGAATCGCTAGGGATGCCAGATAGCGAAGCGAGTAAAAAACCAAGCCAATTCAATAACTTTGGTTCAAGTACTTTCTTTAAAGAGTTTGTTATCCCTGCGGGCGCTGAAATCACCCTAAAAAGTGAAATAGTAACCCCAGATAATACTTATACCGATTATGCAAAAGGTATTAAATATACACAACTAGGTTACAGCTGTTCGGGTAAAAAACTCACATTCACGCCTCAGGCAGGAAAAGATTATGAAGCATTACCTGCAGCATCAACAGCTCAATGTAATTTAACTTTAGTAGAATTAAAATAAATCAATATGAAAGGTCACCGCAAGGTGGCTTTTCTTTTATATAAAGACATTAAAATTTGGAGCAAATAACAACTGATGGATAGAACAAAGTGCGGTTAAATTTAATCGCATTTTTTATATAAAAGAAATAGAGAAAATAAGATGGCTGGGGTACTAGGATTCGAACCTAGGGATGCCGAGATCAAAACCCGGTGCC
>CAUGKJ010000154.1 GCA_959600045.1 uncultured Haemophilus sp. | reverse complement strand
AATTAGCGGGTATCTTAGGTTTACTTCAACAAGATCCAGAAAAATTCTTACAAGCGGGCTCTGACGATGATGAAGTCGCAAAAATTGAAGCGCTCATCAAACAACGCAACGAAGCGCGTGCTGCTAAAGATTGGGCTGCTGCAGATGCGGCTCGTAATGAACTCACTGCAATGGGAATTGTGTTAGAAGACGGCCCTAACGGCACGACGTGGCGTAAACAATAATCTCACTTTGATACAAAAACTGCGGTCAAATTGACCGCAGTTTTTCTTTTAAGAAGAAAGCATTACATTTTCGGTTTTTCCATTGTTTTTGCTTTTTTCTTCATTTCTTTTGCTTTCATTTCTTTTGTTTTCATATCATCAGATTTCATTCCTTCTGATTTCATATTATCCATTTTCATGTCGTGAGATTTCATATCATGAGATTTCATCATCCCATCAGATGCCATTTTGTCATTTTGCATTGGCATAGCGTCTTTTGTCATCGGCATGGAATCTTTTGTCATCGGCATGGAATCTTTTGCCATCGACATTTCATTAGATTTCATATCGGTCGTATAAAGACTGGTTGCGAAGAAAAGTGCAGCAATAGCAGTAAAGGTTGTTTTTGAAGTAATATTTTTCATTTTGAATCTTCCTTAATTTGTGAATAATTAGCATTGGATGGAAAGGTTTCCCCTTTCATTATCATTAGACGAATGAGAAATCTATTTCTTACACTTTTTTCAAGGAAAAAATATGGAAACTGGAATTTCCAATAAAGACTTGGCTCAAATTAGAGAGCAAATGCTGAAATTTGCCACATTACAGGTGGGCGATTCTGTATTAGCTGAAGATTTGGTGCAAGAGAGTTTTTTAAGTGCATTTAACCATCTTGAGCAATTTAAACGACAAGCGGCATTTAAGACCTGGGTCTTTGCTATCTTAAAAAATAAAATCATTGATTTTCTTCGCCAGAAAGGCAAATTAGTGCTAGAAACCGAAATTGAAGATGAAGAACAAACTAATCATTTCTTTGATGAAGGGGGCCACTGGAAAGCTGAACATTCTCCACTCGATCTCGAACTGAGCGAAAGTGCGGTCTATTCTGAAGAATTCTGGCTGATTTTTGAAACTTGCTTAACTTGCCTACCCGCCAAACAAGCCAAGATTTTTATGATGAGAGAGTTTTTGGAATTATCTTCCGAAGAAATTTGCCAAGAAAATCAACTAAGCATAAGTAACTTGCACACGACACTCTATCGTGCTCGCTTACAACTTCAAAACTGCTTATCTCATAAACTTTAAGGAGTGATTTTATGAAATGTCGCCAAGCGACTCGACTCATTTCAGATGCGCAAGAACGCTCATTAATGACTAAAGAAAAAATTGGGCTCAATTTGCATCTTGCCATCTGTACACATTGCCGTAAATTTCAACGAAATTGTGGCACATTGAGAAAATTAATGAAGGATTTCAAAGGATAAAAAAGCGGAAGAGAACTTCCGCTTATTACTCTATTACTTCGCCATTAATGCTGTTGCACGTGAAATCACTTCTTTGACTTCATCATCCGTCAATTTACCTTCTTTCACAAATTGCACCTTGCCGGTTTTATCAAGCAAAATAATCACGCTGTCTTTTTCACGTAATCCCCACGCATTTTTAACCGCACTTTTATCATCTAAAATCACTTGGCTATGGGCATTTTCTTTTTTGCCTTTTTCTGCGCTACTTTTCACAAACATACCCGTGCCCACAACGGCATCATCAGCATTAATAATGGTCGTGGTTTGATATTTGGCTTGGTTAAAATGAGCTGCTTTGATGGCTTCGATCATCGCTTGATTTTTCTCTTTTGCCGCACTTCTGCCTGCAATATGCTGAATCACACGGACTTTGCCAGGTAATGCCGTTGAGCTCCACGATTTATACGCTACATCATTGCCATTTAAAGTGATTTCGCCCTTATCCGAAACCGTTACGTTCGCTAAAAGTTGATTAGGTTGAATATTGTGTGCGAATGCATTGATTGAGATGAAACTCCCCATCACTGCACTCAAAAGCATAATTTTTTTCATAAATACCTCATAAATTCCGTGAAATTGCCCATTTTTTGGCGAATAGTCACTTTTTTGTTATACTCCGTGCGCATTATACTTTGCTTAAATCAGATAAAGAAGGAAAAAGAAATGGATCAAATGCCAGCTTGCCCAAAATGTAAAGGTGAATATGTTTATCACGATTCTGTGAATTTTGTTTGCCCTGATTGCGGTAATGAATGGAATGGTAACGAAGCAGTTGAAGCCGATGAAGATCAACTGATTGTTAAAGACAGCAACGGTAATTTATTAGCCGATGGTGATGATGTACTTTTGATTAAAGATTTGAAATTAAAAGGTTCATCTGAAGTGTTGAAGAAAGGCACGAAATTCAAAAATATCCGTTTAGTTAACGGAGATCACAATGTCGATTGTGGCAAAATCATGTTGAAATCAGAGTTCTTGAAAAAAGCTTAAGAATTCTCAATAAAAAGAGCGGTCGATTTTAACGTTGTTTTAAATCGACCGCTCTTTTTTTATTTTCGTTATACCTTCGCAGGCTTCACTATTTCACTTGGATAACAACCAAGCACTTTCAGATAATTACTGAATTGCTTAAGCTCTTCCAAGGCAATTTGGGTATCTGGATGATGAATATTTCCTTCAATCTCCAAATAAAACATTTCCTCCCAAGGCTTGCCATAAATAGGACGAGATTCAAGCTTGGTCATATTAATACCGTGCTTTTTAAACACAAGTAAAGCATCCACCAAAGAACCCGCTTGTTGCGATGTTGTCATCAACAATAAAGTTTTCGTGTGAATTTGCGGTGAAACTTCTCGAGCTTGTTTTGCCACTACAATAAAACGAGTAATATTGTTTTCTTGATTCGCAATATTATGTTTTAACACATGTAAGCCGTAAAGCTTGCCGCCATCTTCATTGCCCAGTGCCGCAATATTCGGTTTATTCAAGCTTGATACAAGCTGCATTGCATGAGAGCTACTTTCGCAAAACTCAATATGAACACGCTCAAGGCTTTGAATAAATTGACTACACTGCTGGATTACCTGTGGATGGCTATAAAGCGTATCAATTTTGCTTAAATCATCTTGCTCATTCACTAAAACACAGTGCTTGATAGGATAAGCCAACTCGCCCACCAAAGATAAAGTGGTATGTTGAAGCAAATCATAAACTTCATTAATTGCACCTGACGTAGTGTTTTCTAAAGGCAGTACACCATAATCAGCTTCTCCACTTTCAACCTTTTCAAAAATTTGAGCAAAGGAGTCACAACTGATTTCAGCAAACTGCTGATTATAACGAGCCGCATAATTACGCGCAGCCAAATTAGAGTAAGAACCACGCTTGCCTAAGAAAGCAATATGTAACGTTTCTTCTCGTTGCTCATTGAGCTTTTTCTGCAAATACACTTGTTGTGTTAACACAGAATCTTCAATGATCTTTTGGAAGACTGACGTAATATACTGTGGTTCAAGCTGATAATTTTGACTTTCAGCAAACTGCACAAGCTCTTGTAAGAGTTGTTGCTCCCGCTCTAAATCACGCAACGCTTT
>CAUGKJ010000153.1 GCA_959600045.1 uncultured Haemophilus sp. | reverse complement strand
AGGTATTCGCTTTGGTTTGGAAAAACGGCAGAATACACTGAATTTTAATGCGTGGCAGGCGGGACTTGAACGTATGACCTTAGGTTATGCGATGCGTGAAGAACAAGGTGTTTGGCAAGACAGTCTTGGACTTGATAGTAGCTATGGATTGAAAGGGCAGTTAGTCGGTGCGGTGAATCAATTTTTTACAGCCCTAAATAAATGGCATCAAGATTTGCAAAAAGCACACAATATTGAAAAATGGCATGAAAAATTGACCGCACTTTTGACGGATTTCTTTGTGCAGAATGAAGAAACTGCGGATACCTTGTTTTATATTCAAGATTGTATCAATGCCTTTGCCGATGATTTGCAGGCCGTCAATTTTGAAGAAACCTTGCAAGCGGATGTCATTGCGGAAGTGATGTCTGCACGTTTAGAAGAAACGCCAAATAGCCTTCGTTTTTTAGCAGGAAAAGTGAACTTCTGCACACTTTTACCTATGCGTTCCATTCCTTTCAAGGTAGTGTGTTTGCTCGGAATGAATGAAGCGGATTACCCACGCAGTCATACCCCAAATAGTTTTGACTTAATGCAATATCATCATCAAAAAGGCGATCGTGTTCGTCGAGATGATGATCGTTATTTATTCCTTGAGGCTTTGCTCGCCGCAAGATCCCATTTTTATGTGAGTTATGTGGGCTCTTCAATTATTGATAATCAACCTAAAGAGCCTTCAGTATTGGTGAGCCAGTTGCTTGATTATATTAATCATTATTCAGACAATGGTTTGAGAATTGAACAACATCCAATGACGGCGTTTAGTCCAAGCAATTTCCAACATGAAGGGAAAATTAACCGTTCTTTTGCGAAAAAATGGCTGCCAATTGCGCAATTCCAAGAACGAAAATGTCATGAATTTGTTGTGCCGATGGGCGAAAATCAAGAGCCAATAACGGAAATTGAGCTCGATCGTTTTGTAAGTTTTGTTGAAAATCCAGTGAAATTCTTTTTTGAAAAGCAGCTTGGTGTGTATTTCCGAGATGAAGATGATCGCATTGAAGAAAGTGAAAACTTCACGTTAAATGGTTTGGAGCATCATCGCATTAGTAATGAATTATTGCATTTAGAGGAAGCGCAATTTAACGATTATTTCGCCAAACAGCGAGTGAAAGGCATCATGCCACGTGGCGAGTTTGCGGAAGTCTGTGCGCAATCCATTCGTGCTGATGTATTGGCTTTTAAAGAGAAAATTAAGGACTATTCTTCACCACATAGTGAGAGTGTCGATTTTGTGGTGGAAACGGCACAAGGCAATATTCGCTTATTTGGCTATATGGAGCCATTATTTGGTGATGAAAATCAGATAATCGAATGGCGATTTGCAAAATATAAAGATCGTTATCGCATTCGTCCATGGCTTTATTATCTCATTCAACTAGCGACAAAAGAGAACGCTCAGCCACCACGCATTATCGCTAAAGATAAGGATTTAACATTAAAAACAATAGAAAAATCAACCGCACTTGAGAAACTGAAAATGTATGTCGAGGCTTATTTACAAAGCCAGCAACAAATTCAGCTCATTCCAACGGAAAATATAGCGAAGTTTATTGAAAAAGATGAAAGTGCGGTCAATTTTGACAATGTTTTAACGAATATTGAATCCCTTGCGAAAGATGATAACTATGGTTATAGAAAAGCCGATCCTTATTGGGCGAGGGTGTGGGGGCAAACAGAACAATTTAAATCGCAGGATGGTCTTTTACAATTGGTGAAACAAACCACATCTTGGTTTGGAGAAATGTTGTCTTAAAGCGGATCTTCAGATCGAAAAGATCCTGGATTTTTGATAAGATACTGACTTAAGAATCATTTTGAAAAGGAGCTAAAATGCGTTGTCCGTTTTGTTCAACTGAAGAAACTAAGGTAATTGACAGCCGTTTGGTTTCTGATGGGTATCAAGTGCGTCGTCGTCGGGAATGCGGGAATTGTCATGAACGCTTTACCACCTTTGAAACAGCCGAATTAGTGGTGCCAAAAATTATTAAAAATGATGGGTCACGCGAGCCGTTTAATGAAGATAAATTGCGTAGCGGCATTCAACATGCGTTAGAAAAACGCCCTGTAAGTTCGGATGATGTGGAAAAAGCCATCAGCCATATTATTATCCAATTACGTGCGACAGGTGAGCGCGAAGTGCCAAGTCATCTCGTGGGCAAATTAGCCATGAATGAGCTGAAAGAATTAGATAAAGTAGCGTATATCCGTTTTGCATCCGTTTACCTGAGCTTTGATAATATCAATGAATTTACTAAAGAAATTGAAAGCTTAAAGGATTAATATGAGTGACACCTTTTCCCTTGATGATGTGAAATTTATGCAACTAGCTCTTGAGCTTGCAGCAAAGGGGCAGTACACCACTACGCCGAATCCGTCCGTAGGATGTGTGTTAGTTAAAAATGGTGAAATTGTCGGGAAAGGGTTTCATTTTAAAGCCGGTCAGCCTCATGCAGAACGTGTAGCGTTGGCAGATGCCGGTGAGAAAGCGAAAGGCGCAACTGCTTATGTAACGCTTGAACCTTGTTCTCATTATGGCCGCACACCGCCCTGTGCATTAGGGTTAATTGAAGCGGGTGTCAGTCGAGTTGTGGCAGCTATGGCGGATCCTAATCCGCAAGTAGCAGGCAAGGGCCTGAAAATGCTAGTCGATGCAGGCATTCCAAGTGCGGTCAATTTATTGAATGAACAAGCAGAAGCCTTAAATAAAGGTTTTCTTAAACGTATGCGAACGGGCAAGCCTTATGTGCAGCTAAAATTAGCAATGAGTTTAGATGGTCGAACAGCTATGGCAAGCGGTGAAAGCAAATGGATCACTGGTGACGTAGCCCGTGCGGATGTGCAAAAAATGCGAGCCAAAGCGACCGCACTTTTATCAACAAGTGCTACGGTGTTAGCTGATGATCCAAGCTTGAACGTGCGTTGGAATCAATTTCCCAATGATCTAAAAGCGGAATATGCTGAAGAAACCGTGCGTCAGCCTATTCGTGTGATCTTAGATTCTAAAAATCGAGTTCAACCAAGCCATCAATTATTTCATACCCATTCGCCAGTTTGGCTTGTGGGTTCAATTCCACGAGATATGTCTGTATTCCCTGATTTCTGTGAGCAAATTCTACTGCCAGAAAACTATGATTTAGATCTATTGATGACAGAATTAGGTAAGCGACAAGTGAATTCTGTTTGGGTTGAAGCAGGCGCTAATTTAGCGGGTAGTTTGATTGAACAACATGCTGTGGATGAATTAATCATTTATGTTGCCCCGAAACTCTTGGGAGATAAAGCTCGAGGATTATGCCAACTCCCGCATTTGGAAAAACTTGCTGATGCCCCATTGTGGCAATTGCAAGAATGTGAAAGAATTGGGGATGATTTAAAGCTCAGTTATTTACCTAACTTATTAATAAAAGAATAAAAAATGTTTAAAAAACTTTTCCACTCCGCCCTTTGGGGGCTTGCTGCGGCAGGTGTTATTTTATTTGCCGTTCCCAAGCTCAATAACAGCAGCCTTTTCTCTGCTGACGATATCGTGTCTTTCAACAGCGCCGTGAGAATTGCTTCACCTGCCGTCG
>CAUGKJ010000152.1 GCA_959600045.1 uncultured Haemophilus sp. | reverse complement strand
GATAAACACCACAACAGCCTAACAATTGAAACTCGTTTTGACCTTGCGATTAAAGCATTTGAACATACCGCTCAATATGATTCTATGATTGCCAACTATTTTGGACAAATGGTGAAACCGTATCATGTGGCAGAGGAAGAAGATGCCAATGCGAAGTGCGGTCAATTCCCACGTACTTTAAATCTTAACTTCGTGCGTAAACAAACCATGCGTTACGGCGAGAATTCCCATCAAAATGCGGCTTTCTACGTTGATTTAAATGTGAAAGAAGCGAGCGTAGCCACCGCTCATCAATTACAAGGCAAAGCCTTGTCTTACAATAATATTGCAGACACCGATGCGGCACTTGAATGCGTGAAAGAATTTGATGAGCCGGCTTGTGTGATCGTTAAACATGCCAATCCATGCGGCGTGGCTTTAGGTAAAGATATTTTAGAAGCTTATAATCGCGCTTACCAAACCGATCCAACTTCTGCATTTGGCGGCATTATTGCTTTCAATCGTGAATTAGACGAAAAAACTGCGAATGAAATCGTGGAGCGCCAATTCGTTGAAGTGATTATTGCACCGAAAGTATCAGCTGAAGCGCAAGAAGTCGTGAAACGTAAGAAAAATGTTCGTTTACTTGAATGTGGTGAATGGACATCACGTTCTGAACGTCTAGATTTCAAACGTGTAAACGGCGGTTTATTAGTGCAAGATGCGGATTTAGGCATGGTTGGTGTGGATGATTTAAAAGTGGTAAGTAAACGTCAGCCAACTGAACAAGAACTAAAAGACTTATTGTTCTGCTGGAAAGTGGCGAAATTTGTGAAATCGAATGCCATTGTTTACGCCAAAGACAATCAAACTATCGGCATTGGTGCAGGCCAAATGAGCCGTGTATATTCTGCGAAGATTGCGGGTATTAAGGCTCAGGATGAAGGTTTAACCGTAGCTGGTTGTGTGATGGCTTCTGATGCATTCTTCCCATTCCGTGATGGTATTGATGCAGCAGCGAAAGTGGGAATTCAATGTGTTATCCATCCAGGTGGTTCAATGCGCGATCAAGAAGTCATTGACGCAGCGGACGAACATAATATGGTGATGGTATTAACTGGAATGCGTCATTTTAGACATTAATTTATCTAACTATCCCCCTCTTTAGCAAAGAGGGGAAGGGGAGATTTGGCAGAAGTGATTTCAAGCTCATACTAAATTCAATATCGTTTAAATCTCCCCCTAGCCCCCTCTTTACAAAAGAGGGGGAATTACAGGAAAAAATAGCCGCACTTTTTTTAATTAGGCATACGCAAGGACTACAACATGAACATCCTCATCATCGGAAATGGCGGGCGTGAACACGCCTTGGCTTGGAAAGCAGCACAATCTCCATTAGCAGATGAAGTTTTTGTCGCACCGGGCAACGCAGGTACCGCATTGGAACACAAAGTAGAAAACGTGAATATTTCTGCAACAGATATTCCCGCATTGGTGAAATTTGCTCAAGATAAGCAAATTGGATTAACAATTGTTGGCCCTGAAGCTCCCTTAGTGATTGGTGTGGTTGATGCATTTCGTGAAGCTGGATTGAAAATTTTTGGTCCAACTAAAGCAGCAGCGCAATTGGAAGGCTCAAAGGCATTCACTAAAGATTTCCTCGCTCGTCACAAAATCCCAACGGCAGAATATCAAAACTTTACCGAAGTTGAGCCTGCATTGGCGTACTTGCGTGAAAAAGGCGCGCCAATTGTCGTTAAAGCGGATGGTTTAGCGGCGGGCAAAGGGGTAATCGTTGCAATGACATTGCAAGAAGCGGAAGACGCTGTGCGTGATATGCTTTCTGGCAATGCCTTTGGCGAAGCGGGTAGCCGAGTGGTGATTGAAGAGTTTTTAGATGGCGAAGAAGCCAGCTTTATCGTCATGGTGGACGGTAAAAACGTCGAGCCTATGGCAACCAGTCAAGATCATAAACGCGTGGGCGAAAATGATACAGGTTTAAATACTGGTGGCATGGGCGCTTATTCGCCAGCACCTGTGGTGACACCTGAAATTCATGATCGCATTATGCGAGAAGTGATTTATCCAACAGTTAATGGCATGGCAGCGGAAGGCAATGTTTACACAGGTTTCCTATACGCAGGATTAATGATTATGCCGAACGGTCAGCCAAAAGTGATTGAATTTAACTGTCGTTTTGGCGATCCAGAAACCCAGCCAATTATGCTACGTCTTGAATCAGATCTGGTAGGATTTTGTCTTAAAGCTTGCGATGGTAAATTGAACGAAGTGAAATCCCAATGGAATCCAAAATCTTCCTTAGGGATTGTTTTGGCGGCTGAAGGCTATCCAGGCGATTATCGCAAGGGCGATGAAATCACCGGTTTGCCACAAAGTGCGGTCGAAAATGAGAAAGTTTTCTTAGCGGGCGTTGCAGAACAAGAAGGCAAGTTAGTCACGAACGGCGGTCGCGTGCTTTGTGTCACTGCATTAGGCGAAAGTGTATTTGAAGCACAACAAAAAGCCTTAAAACTCGCTGAGCAAATTCAATGGACTGGACGTTTTTATCGTCGAGATATTGGCTATCGTGCAGTTGAACGTGAGCAGCAAAAATAATGACATTTAATGTTAAGGAATCGCATGGATTATAAAAATAAAGAATTATGTCGTCTTCGCACAATCAGTTTTTTTCTAACATTACATAAAGATAAATCGCAATGGGAAAGCGCCCTTTATTCGGTGAAACGTGATATTGATTGGTTATTGCCTGCTGTGCAGAAAGCAGGTTATACCTTGCAATCGATTCGGGTCATTACCAATCCTTTTGGTGAATATTTGGATTTAACCAATTTGCAGACAGCAAAAGCAGATTTACAGTATTTAACGGAGTTATTAAATAAATTTAATGAAAGTGGAATTCGTCTTCGATTTGCAATAGGTGCGGCGAGAAATAAAGAGGAAATCGCATTATTGCCAGAGTTAATCGCAGCTTATGGCGACTTGTGTAATGCTTGTGTCAATGTACCATTAGATGAACATGGTGTGTTAGATAATGAGCTTATTGAGCAATCTGTTTATGCCGTACAACGAATTGCAAATATCACACCACGTGGTGAAGGTAATTTTAACTTTACGGTGAATTTTAACTGCAAGCCATTTATTCCTTATTTCCCCGCCGGTTATCATCTAAGTCATTTGCCAAACAGTTTCGTCATTGGTTTAGAAACACCCGATTTATTAGTCGAAGTATTAAAATCTGTACCAAAATCACCTCATAATCAATTTTATGCTGATTGTTATCAGGCTATGTCGCAAGCGCTGCAATATCATGTAGATCAAGTATTAGAAATGCTAAGTGCGGTCAAATTATCGGGTGAATTTGAGTTTGCAGGCATTGATAGTTCGGCGGCGCCATCAAAAAATTGTTCATCCATGACAAAAATTTATGAATTAATGGGGTTGCCATATTTTGGTGCGGCTGGTTCAGTAGAAGTTTCTGCGTTACTGACAAAAGTGTTTAAATCAATCCAACGTGCACCATTGGTTGGGTTTTCTGGATTAATGTTGGCGGTGACGGAAGATTTAGGTTTAGCCGAAGGGACACAAAAACAAGATTTCGATATTCGTGCTTTACTGACGTATAGCGCCGTA
>CAUGKJ010000151.1 GCA_959600045.1 uncultured Haemophilus sp. | reverse complement strand
TGCAATGCATATACACATCATGTGAAATTGCACTTGGTACATTATTTAAGTTTTCAATCGTTGCTAATTTTTCAGGGAACCATTGTAAAAGTGTACCACGCTTAGAGAACGCTTGATCAGTACCGATAAAACGTGGTGATTGCAATGCAAAACAAAGGGATGCACATAATTCTGGATCTAAATTCCATAAAGCATCAAGATTCACGTTTATATTTGATTCCGGCAAGTACAAAATATAGAATTTAATTAATGATGATCTTGCATTATCTAAATGAAAATCAGATAAATTAGTCTTATCTGGATTGCGGTTATAAGTCTGCAACACATGATCCGCATTCACAAAAGGTGATGATGCAAAAATCATGTTAATCCAACGTTGTAAGGTAAAGAAACGTTGAGCCCCGCCTTCAGAAATATCTAATTTAGGATCAGAAAATAGCTCGCTCATAGCCACTGCTACGCGGGTACAAAAATGCTTAATTTTATCTTGTACTAATTCATCATTTAATTGACTAGGATAATCAATTTCAATGCCTTCTATACCACCAAAATTAGTATCGATTTTGTTTAAAATATCCAACAATTCAACGCAAGCTGCTTCATAGTTTTTTGCTGCTACTTCCTGTTCAAAACGGATAACACTTGGTTGTTTTTGTGTTTCTGCCATTTCTAAATTCCTTTGGTAAAAAATAAATAAAATTAATAATTAACAGGTTCCCCACAGATCATATTCATCTGAATGGGTAATGGTTACTTTAATAAATTCGCCTACTTTCACAGGCGCGCCACTTAGATTTTCAATATAAACTAAGCCATCAACTTCGGGTGCATCAGCTTTTGTACGGCCAATGATACCTTCGTCATCAATTTCATCCACAATTACATCAAGCGTTTGGCCAATTTTTTGTTTTAATCGTTCAGCCGAAATTTCTTGTTGTAATTGCATAAAGCGGTGGAAACGTTCTTCTTTTACATCTTCAGGCACTTGATTGGCCATTTCAGTTGCAGGAGCGCCTTCTACTGGGCTAAATTTGAAACAGCCCACGCGATCAAGTTGCGCTTCTTTTAAGAAATCCAATAACATTTGAAAGTCTTCTTCTGTTTCACCTGGGAAGCCTACAATGAAAGTTGAACGTAGTGTTAAATCAGGACAAATCTCACGCCATTGCTTGATACGCTCTAAAGTGCGGTCAATTTTTCCTGGTCTTTTCATCGCTTTTAAAATTTTTGGACTCGCGTGTTGCAATGGAATATCCAAATAAGGCAACAATAAACCTTCCGCCATTAATGGAATTAAATCATCCACGTGCGGATAAGGATAAACGTAATGTAAACGCACCCAAATACCTAATTTACCAAGCTGTTTACACAAGGTCATTAAGTCATTTTTTATTGGCATGCCATTCCAGAAAGCCGTTTTCACGCCACCTTCTTTGCGTTGTGTATCCATCGCATAAGCAGAGGTATCTTGTGAAACGACCAATAACTCTTTCACGCCCGCATCAGCAAGACGTTTTGCTTCATCCAATACTTGTGTAATAGAACGGCTTTCCAAATCCCCACGTAATGAAGGGATTATACAGAATGTACAACGGTGATCACAGCCTTCTGAGATTTTCAAATAAGCATAGTGTTTTGGTGTTAATTTCACCCCTTGTTTTGGTACAAGGCTGGTGTATGGATTATGTTCAGGTTTCGGAACATACTTATGTACTTGAGCCATTACCGTTTCATAACTGTGCGGACCGCTCACTTCCAAAACTTTCGGGTGAACTTGACGAATTTGATCTTCTTTAGCCCCTAAGCAGCCGGTCACAATCACACGTCCGTTTTCTTCCAACGCCTCCCCAATGGCTTCTAGAGATTCCTGCACAGCACTATCAATAAAGCCGCAAGTATTCACAATGACCAAGTCCACATTTTCATAACTTGGCACAATGTTATACCCGTCAGTACGTAATTCTGTCAGAATACGTTCAGAATCCACTAAATTTTTAGGACAACCTAAACTTACAAAGCCAATATTCGGCGTTGATTTTTGCATAAATTTATTCTCAGCTATCATCATCTTTCAAAACTTTAGATTTTACTCAATTTCAAGCCGAAAGGCGATAAATTAAAGGTAAATTGATTGTAAATTTGCCCATTAAAGTCCTTTTTTCAGGTAGAATAACGCCCGTTTTTTATTTACTCATATTCATTATTAACATGGAAAATTCTTTTCTTTTTTCGACCGCTCTTGAACAGACGGCTTATTTACTTATCCTAGGGAAAATGCTACTTGCACTTGTACTTGGCGGGATTATTGGCTTAGAACGTGAACTTAAACACAAACCGGTTGGGGTAAAAACCTGCGCCATTATTGCGGTGACAACTTGTGTACTGACAATTGTATCCATTCAAGCTGCAGAGCATTATGCGCAAGTTTCAGATAACATTCGAACTGACCCTATGCGACTTGCTGCACAGGTAATCAGTGGCATCGGTTTCTTAGGTGCAGGGGTTATTTTGCACAAGAAAAATGATGCGATTTCAGGTTTAACCACTGCAGCAATTATCTGGGCTGCGGCGGCTATCGGTGTGGCAACAGGTGCTGGCTTTATTTTTGATGCGATTATTGCCACTTTAATGATTTTAATCGCCATCCGTATCAGTCCGATTGTACAACGTTATGTTCGTCGCAAAACCTATAAAAAACGTACTCGTTTAGCCATTCAACTGAGCTCCGCTAACGGCATCAGTAAAGTGACAGATTTATTGTTAAAACATGATTACCGCATTGAAAATATTTCGGTAAAAGATCAAGCTAGCGGCGAAGTTCGCTTGCAAGTACGATGCTACAATATAGATAATGAAATGCTAAAAGATGTTTATACACTGTTAAAAACAGAAGATGAAGTACTGAGTGTGGATGTAGAAAATTAAAATCAGCTAAAAATTACACATCACTTCTATCGTAAAACCTATATTTGCTAGACAAAAAGTTAAATACCTAAACTGGATAACGTCATGAATTTACAAGATAATTTCGAGCAGCATACGCCAATGATGCAGCAATATCTCAAGTTAAAAGCAGAAAATCCTGACATTTTATTATTTTATAGAATGGGGGATTTTTATGAGCTTTTTTATGATGATGCAAAAAAAGCGGCAGCGTTGTTAGATATTTCTTTAACAAAACGTGGACAATCAGCAGGTAATCCAATACCCATGGCGGGCGTGCCTTATCATGCGGTAGAAGGCTATTTAGCAAAATTAGTGCAATTAGGTGAACCTGTTGCTATTTGTGAGCAAGTGGGTGATCCTGCCACTTCAAAAGGGCCGGTTGAACGTAAAATTGTGCGAATTGTGACACCAGGTACAGTGAGTGATGAAGCCCTTTTACCAGAACGCCAAGACAACTTAATTGTGGCGGTTTATCAGGAAAAAGAAAAATTTGGTCTAGCCACATTAGACATGACATCTGGACGCTTTCAGCTTTGTGAACCTCATTCAAAAGAAGCCTTGCAAGCTGAATTACAGCGTATTAATCCCGTAGAATTACTTTATTGTGAAGATTTTGCTGAAATGGCCATTATCGAACATTATAAAGGATTACGCCGTCGCCCAATTTGGGAATTTGAACTTAGTACAGCAATCTCAGAACTTAA
>CAUGKJ010000150.1 GCA_959600045.1 uncultured Haemophilus sp. | reverse complement strand
TTACGTAGGAAGTAAAGCTGCTCACCAGTTTTGCCTTGTTTCGTTTCCATGGTGCCATAAAGCTGATGAGCCATGTCCGGTGATAAATAAACATGATCAGAAAATTGAGCAAATAGATTCGCGGTTCTTTCGTCACGAGCCAGTAAATGACAATCACTGTGGCTACGGAAAAGTGCGGCTGATTTTTGCAGATTTTCTTCGTGTTTAAAATAAGCAGTTTGTGGCAGCACAATAATGCGATTATTCGGGAAATGCGTCACCATTTCTTCACGGATCTTTTGATGCTGTGGATAAAGATCGCCAAAGTTGCCGCCTCCATGTAAAAGGATGGTAGTGTTCGGTGTGATTTTTGCTTTGACTTCTTCAAGATCTAAATCGTATTCACAGCGTTTTAAGGTCACGTTAATGTGGTGATCTTTAAAAAATTGCTCGGTTCCGTGATAAATCAGCAAATCGCCCACGTTCAAATGAAGCGGGTAGTCGAAATAAAATACGTCGTTTTTATCTTTGATCAGTTCGACAATAGGATTCAGTTTGTTTTTTAAATCAATAAGGAGTTGATTCATTTTTTTACTCTTTTCTTTAAATAGCTAAACAAGAAATTTTTTTCAGCTGTGTTTAATCCGAAGATTAAAATAACACAGATTAATACCATTTCTAAAATGATGGATTGTCCAATAAATTCCAATAAAGAATAGCTGCGAGTGGTATCTGATATATAGATGATACCTAATAGCAGGCCAAACACCACGCCGACATTCACTAAATATGAGACAAATTCTTTGTGGTTAAATTTAATTTTTTTATTAATAAAATATAATCGATAGAGTTGTGAGATGACCATCGTACTAAATTTACCCACAAAGGCAAATACTGGATTATAACCTAGTGTGAACAAATAATAAGCCAAAGGCACTGTACAAAGATCGATTAATGCGACGATGATATTGTATTGTTTTACGGTGGATGTGCCAATGGCTAATGCACTCATCCAAAATGCCCCTGCCATTGCACTGATTAATAAGCAAGCAATAATAGCTTGTACGAGTTGCTCAGTATATTGCGGAAGATGATCACCTAGCCAAAATGTCAGTAAGGTATGGGTGAAATACAATACAGGGGCAGAGAGAATCGCCATTAAATAAAGTGAATATTTTGAAATACCAAGAATTAATTGGCGATTGCGATCGTAATCTTTTGCCGCATAAGACTGCACTAACTGCGGATTAGCTGCCATTTGGAAATTATTTACAAAACTATAAACCGCACCTTCTACCTGGGTCGCAATGGCGACAGCTGCATTGACTGCCACGCCAAAGAATAAGTTAGACACCATATTCAAGCCTTGGGTCGAACCCACATAGGCAACTTGCCCCATGAGCATCCAACCTGAAAAACTCACCATTTCTTTGGTTTTGCTTAAATCTTTATATAGGCGGAAACGTGCAGCTTCTTTGAAGTAATATTTAGTGAATAACACATAAAGAGAGAGCACGATTAAACTGACTGAAAGCAATAAGCAGCCATAAGTAATCAACTTATCGTAATGCGTGATATGACTTAAGATAAAGACAGAAGTCAGTTTTAAAATGGTTTCACCTAATCCCAACCAAGCATAGAATCCCATTTTCTCATGGGCAACAATCATGGCATTGAATGGCACTTTGATGATTTCAACAAGAGCAATAATTAATGCTAATTGGTAAACGATATTTGCGGCTTGCAAGCGTTCAGCGGGGATCACCAATTTGTGATTTAAAAACCATAAACCGACGGTTTCGGCTAACACGAATACGATAAAAATAATGAGTAGGTGATTTAAGATGCTAATATTAAAGACTTTATTGACACGTTGAATGTCATTCGAGGCTTTTTCTACGTTAATAAAACGCTGAGTGGTGGCCGTCATTGTGCCATTAAAAAAGGAAAATAAGACCACCACACCCATCACAATGTTGTAGATACCAAAATCTTCCACACCCAATACCTGCAATACCACACGAGAGATATACAGCATCGCCCCCATGTTGAAGAGCATTCGGATGTAAAGAAATAGCGTATTTTTGGCAATGGTTTTATTTGACATTGTGAGAATGAAATTAGAAAAATTGGGGGAATTATAGGGGGGATTGGGATGTGTAGCAAGCCTTGAGAGACTTCTTATAAGTTCAATCGTATTTAGTAAAAAAAGAAAAGGCTAAATATAAATTTAGCCTTTTATTATTTAGACGATGCAGACTGCCAAATCTAGTTGCTTATTATGGAACTGATGCAATGTGCCACGATGACCCACGCTCAGAATGATCATATTGGGTAACCGCTCTTTAATTGTTTTATAAAGGAGGTACTCGGTTGGCTCATCAAGTGCTGATGTGGTTTCATCTAAAAAGACCACTTCAGGTTTCGTCAGTAAAATCCGAATAAATGCCACGCGCTGTAATTCACCTGGCGACAAAATTGCCTGCCAATCGTTATCTACATCTAAGCTATGAAGATATTTATCCAAACAACAGTCAGCCAGTGTTTTTTCCAATTCAGGATGATAAGGATCAATATCTGGATAGCAAATCGCTTCACGTAACGTACCTTGTGGCATATAAGGGCGTTGCGGTAGGAACAAACTGGTCACACAAGGATGTTCCACCAGACCAACTGTTTCAAAAGGATAAATTCCTGCCATCGCTTTTAATAGCGATGTTTTTCCCGTACCAGAAGGCCCTTGAATTAATAAAGCATCACCATTTTTTAATTCAATATTCAAGTTATTAAGCAACAATCTGCCTTGGTCATCTTTAATACCAAAATTTGATAACGCAACACGGTTTGAGCATTTCATGGGTTGATGAACCTCTAAATGATCTAATTCATCCAACTTCGTCATAAAACCATAAAGACGATTTAAACGCGCTTGGTAGAGCGTAAATTCTTCATAGAACAAACGGAAGAAGGAAAGTGCGGTCATTAATCGGTTAAATGCTTGCACAGTTTGGTGCATATCGCCCAGTTTGATTTGTCCAGTGAAAAAACGAGGTGCTTGCAGCATTAACGGTAAGAGTTTTGCAACGCGCGTGACACTTCCATTAAAGCCGTCTAATCCCAACATTCTTAATACAATTGCCCAACGGTTATGAATGATTTGAGCAAATTTGTTTTTTAATAAATGTTGTTCTTGCAGTTCGCCTTGATAGAAAGCGATACTTTCCGCATTATCCCGCACTCGAATCAAAGAATAACGATAGTCACCATTGAGTTTTTCTTTATTGAAATTTAACTTAATCAAAGGATGACCAATCCAAACGGACATTAACGTTGCGAGGATAATAAAGGCGTAAATAAAGAAGACAACGCCTTTTTCGATATTCAATCCGAAAAGACTCAACACGCCAGAAAGAGACCAAAGGATGATGGTAAATTCAATGGTGGTCAGTACAGAATTAATCATGCCTCTTACAATAGTGACAGTGCTACTGATGAATTCACGCGCATCTTGTTCAATACGTTGATCAATATTATCGGGTAGCTCTTTTTCATATTTGAGGCGATAGTATTTTTTATTTTCTAACCATCGTTTAACCAGGACTTTATTCAAGCTTTCCAACCAACGAATTTCAAATACTTGTCGTAAGAAGTAATCGGCAATGGAGTGGATCACTTGTA
>CAUGKJ010000149.1 GCA_959600045.1 uncultured Haemophilus sp. | reverse complement strand
TATGTGGTATCGGTTTAGACACGGTCCCTGTAGCGGGAAATGCTAAGGCAGAAAGCATCGCGGCTATTATGCGTGATACGGGGACGATGGCATTTCGCTTAAATAAACCACTAACTGTGCGTTTATTCCCCATTCCGAATAAGGTTGCAGGTGAAATATCAGAATTTGAGAGTGATGATTTATGTAACTGCCGCCTTTTGCGTATTCCAGATTAAATAAAAATTTCCCTACTTTGTTGTGATGAATGTTATCCCTACTGACAATAAAAGGAGTATCTTATGAGAAAGTTAATATTGGGTAGTTTTGTAGCAGTATTATTAACAGGTTGTGCTGGGGCTTCAAATGTTTCACAAAGCTCAACGTTAGATGGCGAATGGATTTGTCATACTATCCCGACGAAAGATAAACAAACTTATGATCGTTTAGATCATTTTGTCTTGAAATCTGATGGAACAGGTATGTTGCAAGGTATTTCGAGTATCGAATTAGATAAAGAAAGCACAATTCGTTATTTAACCAAAGGCAAGGTGAAATGGCAGGCTCAAAATAATGTCTTGAGTTTTGATTTTATCGATCGTGCTATGGTGCCGGCTCATAGTAAAAATGTGGCTAAAGTCATCAAGCAAAATAAAGCCCTACAAAAACAAGAAAAAGAAGAGCTGGCTGCATTCTATAGTAAATCTGCCAATCATACAGATATGCCAATTGAGCTGAAAAAAAATGGCAATCAACTTATTCTCGGTAAGGATTATGCGATCTGCCGACGAGTAACAGAGAATGACAAGGACATTCAGTTATTGAATAAGTGGTTTGTAAAGAAATAGGGTCGATTAAGAAAAACGAATACGATTTCAACCGCACTTTATTTTTAGGTGCGGGGATCTGATTAATAAAAGGAGAATTATGATGAGAAAATTAGTATTAAGTAGTCTTGTCGCAGTATTGTTATCAGGATGTGCAACGGCACATCAACAAACAGAACAGGAAAAAGCCTTAGTGGGCGATTGGATTTGCCATGTAAAACCTGCAGCCAAATCTCCTTTACCTGTTGAGCATTTTGATTATGTCACCTATCACGCAGATCAAACTGTGCTTCTACGTGGTATTTCACAGATTGATACAAAAGAAGGCTGGATGCGTTATTTATTGCAAGCTAAAGCCAAATGGCAGGCGAATGATGGCAAGTTAAGTTATGACTTTACTGATCGTCTATTTAAAACAGCGCATTCACCACAAGTCGCGAAAATTATTGAACAATCTCCAGAATTTAAAGAATTAGATAAGGAATTTGTTTCACCTTGTAATAACTGCGGTAATCATTTGGATATGAAGATTAAAATGAAAAGCCCAACAAGGATGACAAATTTTAATACTTATACGAAAGAAACCAGCCAATGCCATAAACTGGGTGCTGGCGAGAAAACAAAAGAAGTTAAACTAATTGAGAAATTAGTGAAAGAAAAAGGCTCGATTTAGATAAATGAATGTTTTTCATTGTAATAATGAAAAATATGATCGAAATTTTTGATTAAGTTTTTACTTGGAAACAGGTAAACTATACACAAATAATTCAAACAACGAGGAAAACACAATGTTTAAAAAAAGTATGAACATCGCTGATTACGATCCGGTTCTATGGCAAGCCGTTCAGGGCGAAAATCGTCGTCAAGAAGAGCATATCGAGCTTATCGCATCTGAAAACTATGCGAGCCCACGCGTAATGGAAGCGCAAGGTTCACAGTTTACTAACAAGTATGCTGAAGGCTATCCAGGTAAACGTTACTACGGCGGTTGTGAGTACGCAGACATTGTAGAACAGTTAGCAATTGATCGTGCTAAAGAGTTGTTTGGTGCGGATTATGTGAACGTACAACCACACTCAGGTTCACAAGCGAATGCGGCTGTATATGGTGCATTAATCAATGCGGGCGATACCATTTTAGGGATGGATTTAGCACACGGTGGCCATTTAACCCATGGGGCGAAAGTAAGCTTCTCCGGTAAAATCTATAATTCTGTACTTTATGGTATCACTGCTGATGGTTTAATCGACTATGAAGATGTACGTCAAAAAGCATTAGAACATAAACCTAAAATGATCGTGGCAGGTTTCTCTGCTTATTCTCAAGTGGTAGATTGGAAAAAAATGCGTGAAATCGCGGATGAAGTAGGCGCGTATTTATTTGTGGATATGGCGCACGTTGCAGGTTTAATCGCAGCAGGTTTATATCCAAACCCATTACCATACGCACATGTTGTCACAACAACTACCCATAAAACCTTAGGTGGTCCACGTGGTGGTTTAATCCTTTCTTCCTGCGGTGATGAAGAGCTTTATAAACGCTTACAATCTTCTGTTTTCCCTGCAAACCAAGGTGGTCCATTAGTTCACATTATTGCGGCGAAAGCAGTATGTTTCAAAGAAGCATTAGAACCAGCTTATAAAGAATACCAAGCCAACGTAATTAAAAATGCGAAAGCAATGGTGGAAGTGTTTAAACAACGCGGTTATGACGTGGTTTCAAATGGTACAGAAAACCATTTATTCTTAGTGAGCTTCATCAAACAAGGCTTAACCGGTAAAGCGGCTGATGCTGCGTTAGGTAAAGCGAATATCACGGTGAATAAAAACTCAGTACCAAATGACCCACAAAAACCATTTGTGACCTCTGGTATTCGTGTCGGTACACCAGCAGTGACTCGTCGTGGTTTTAATGAACAAGACTGTCGTGAGTTAGCCGGCTGGATGTGTGATGTATTAGATGCATTAGGCAAAGAAAACGAAGAACAAGTGATTGCAGCAACCAAAGAAAAAGTATTGGCAATCTGCAAACGTCTTCCAGTTTACGCATAATGCTGATTCAGCTTTTATTTGTAATGTTAGCGGCGGTAAATATCGCCGCTTATTTTTTAATGTGGAAAGATAAAGTCCGCGCGGTTCGTCACGGCTGGCGAATTTCTGAAAATACTTTCTTTCTATTAAGCCTGCTTGGTGGGTTTATTGGTGTTTATTGCGGGATGAAACGCTTTCGTCATAAAACCAAACACTTTAGTTTTAAATTTGTTGTTATTCTCAGTGCCTTTATTTGGTTGATCTTAATGCCTTATTGGTATTTCTTTCTTGAATAATGTTGAGTACAGAATGACTTTCAGTAAGAAAAAAGCCTAGAGAATATCTCTAGGCTTTTTAGTATGCGATTAGACTACTTAAAAATGAGGCGTCGATTTCGACTTTTCTTCACTTGTGAAAGTGTAATTAATCCCAACACAATGACATAGACAGCGAAAATAAATACCAACCATTGCACCATCGTGATGCCGAAAAGTGACCATTGGCTTTCGTTACAGCTGCTTGTTGGATTGAACACCGCAGGTAGCCATTTATGGAATGGTAACGTTTCTGGAAAGTTTGGTATAAATTCACATTGTTTCCATGGCGCAGGGTTCATTTGTAAATCAAGGTGACGAATGGAAATCATTAATCCTTTGATTGCACTAAATAAACCCACAATAAGAGCAAGAATGCGGACAATAAGCGAACTAGGGGCTAAGGCGCCGATAAAACCAGCAATAAATAACCCTACCATAGCTAAACGTTCGTAAACACAAAGTACGCAAGGTTGTAAACCCATGCCGTATTGAAAGTAAAGTGCGGTCGATTCTAAGGCAAATGCGGAAAATGCCAATTCCGGTCTGAATGCTTTGGTGGACATTACGAA
>CAUGKJ010000148.1 GCA_959600045.1 uncultured Haemophilus sp. | reverse complement strand
GAGCTATCTGAAAAGCGGGTCGAGCGCATACCTAATTCTCTCGCTTTCTCATTCATTTTTTGAATAAATTGCAAACGACTCATGCCCGCAGAGCGAGAAAGGGCATGAGCAGCATAGTTATCAGAATGGACAAGCATCGCTTTTAATAATTCATTACAAGAAATCGGCGTGTATTTTGGTAATTTTGTATGTGTGCCTTTAATGTAATCGTAATCGTCGTCAGTAATCGATGCAGTACAATTTGCGTTTCGATTATTTTCAAGAAATACATTCGCCGTCATTAACTTGGTGACAGATGCGATAGGTTGAACATGATTCGGTGAGCTACTTTCAAGCACTCGATCATGGGTGAAATCATACACGACATAAGATTGTGCCGTTGCCATTGCTGGCATTAAACACAATACAGAAAGAACTTTTTTTAACATATCTTTTAATATAGCCAACTTAGAGAATAAAACAAAGTTTGTATTCTATCAGTTTTTGTAAGGGTTTGGGATGTGTGAAAGAGAAAAATTTTAAAGTTTTTTAACCGCACTTTTTTCTTTTGTTTTTTTGATTTTTGCGATAGCGATCGCAAAGAAGTGCGGTCAAAATTTTCTTTGTTTTTCAAATCTGCTAGCTTATCCGTCGGTAAATCTGTAAAATCTCGGCTCATTTTTAATATGCGAATTTTTTGTTGCTCAATTCTGAGTAACATCATCGCCGTAATGTGTAATAACGAGGCTTTATGTTAGAACAACCCCTTTCATCCGAAACGACTACAAAAAAGATTAACTTAATGGATTTAACGCGTCAGCAGATGCGTGAGTTTTTTGCTGAATTAGGCGAGAAACCATTTCGTGCGGATCAATTAGTGAAATGGATTTATCATTTTGGCGAAGATAACTTCGACAATATGACCAATATTAATAAAAAATTACGAGAAAAATTAAAAGCGGTCGCTGAAATTAAAGCACCTGAAGTGGCGGTTGAGCAACGCTCTGCAGATGGCACCATTAAATGGGCGATGCAGGTAGGTGAACAGCAAGTTGAAACGGTCTATATTCCTGAGGCGGATCGCGCAACACTTTGTGTCTCTTCTCAAGTAGGCTGTGCTTTAGCTTGTACTTTCTGTTCGACAGCACAGCAAGGCTTTAATCGTAATTTAACGGTGTCTGAAATTATCGGTCAGGTGTGGCGAGCATCAAAAATTATCGGTAATTTTGGTGTGACGGGTGTACGTCCTATTACCAATGTGGTGATGATGGGCATGGGTGAACCTTTGTTAAATGTGGCCAATGTTGTACCCGCGATGGAAATTATGCTCGATGATTTCGCGTATGGATTGTCTAAACGACGCGTGACGTTATCCACATCCGGTGTCGTGCCTGCGCTCGATATGTTACGTGATAAGATTGATGTAGCATTAGCGATTTCACTTCATGCACCGAACGATGAATTGCGTGATGAAATTATGCCGATCAATAAAAAATATAACATCAAAATGTTGATGGATTCGGTACACAGATACTTAGAGGTATCTAATGCTAACCATGGTAAAGTGACTATTGAATATGTGTTATTAGATCACGTGAATGATGGCACAGAGCATGCGCATCAATTAGCTCAAGTATTAAAAAATACACCATGTAAAATCAACTTGATCCCATGGAACCCGTTCCCAGAAGCGCCTTATGGTAAAAGCTCAAATAGCCGTGTCGATCGTTTCCAAAAAACCTTAATGGAATACGGCTTTACGGTGATTGTGCGCAAAACTCGTGGTGATGATATTGATGCGGCTTGTGGTCAGTTGGCGGGGGATGTGATTGACCGAACCAAACGTACAGCAATGAAACGTAAGTTTGGCGAAGGTATTGACGTAAAAGCTGTTAATTAAGCTAAATATAGCAATACTTGTAAAGGAAAAATGGCCTAGAGAAGAGTGATAAGATAGAGGAGTGATAAGATGAAATTAATCCCAATTAACATTCTAAGTGCGGTCATTTTTCCTTTTGTTTTTTCGGCTTGCGTTTCTCAGTCTTCTGTTGATTTTAATAAACAACAAGCAGCAAAAGCGCGCGTTGAGTTGGCATTAGGCTATCTGCAACAAGAGGATTTTGTTCAAGCAAAATTGAATTTAGATAAAGCCTTTGAACATGATGAACACTATTATCTTGTGCACTCGGCACTTGCGCATTTTTATCAATTACAAGGCGATACGGAAAAAGCGAAGCAAGCTTATTTACAGGCGATTAAGTTAGATGATAAGCAAGGCGATGTGTATAACAACTTTGGTGCTTTTTTATGTGGGCAAGGTGAGTTTGAACAAGCTTATTCACAATTTAATGTAGCTCTTGCTGCGCCGAATTATTATCATCAAGCCGATACTTACGAAAATATGGCACTTTGTGCTTTTGCCGGAAAACAAACCGATGTTTATCAACAAGCGTTGGAGAAATTGCGTCAAGTTGATCCTTCTAGAGCGGAAAAGCTCCGCACGCTCAAATAATCATTGCCAAAAGCCCCTTTCGACTTTAAAATTTAGCATTTAGTTTTTTATTGCTATTTCTTTTTTTATACCTATGAATACAATCCTTGAACAAACCGAAAAAACAGACCTCTCTTTTGGGGATAGACTTCGTCAAGCTCGCGAAGCGTTAAATCTTTCTCTGGAAGATGCGGCAAAGGCGATTTCTTTGCGCCCAAGTATTTTGGAAAAATTAGAAAATAATGAATTTGTCCAAAAAAATGTGCCATCAACTTTTATGAAAGGATATGTGCGTAGTTATACAAAATTTTTACGTATTCCTGAGAGCGAATGGGCGCATTTAACCTTTGGTGAAGCATACAAAAACGATTTAGGTAAAAATGCGCGCGCGACGCGTTCTGTTAACCAATACTCTTCTCATAGTCGTTGGGTTGGTACACTCACAACAATTATTTTACTCGCTGCTGTTGGAATGACTGGCTTATGGTGGTGGCAAAATTATCAAAAATCAAACGAAGAACGTGATAATTTAGTGCAAACCTACGTTGAAAAAGAAAAAACAGCAGAGGTGCCGGTTACTCATTCAAATGAAATTCCAGTAACAGTAAATAGTCAGCCTGCGGTGTCAAACAATGGAACTACGCCAGTAGCGGAAACAACAAATAATGCCGCTGCTGAACCCGCTGTTTCAACTACTCAAGAAAATCAATCTCAACCAGTAAACGCAGAAGTTTCAACTGGCGCAACTTCGGCCCCTACCGTTGAACAAGTTCAAGCCCCTGTTGTGGAACAAACCTTACCTAACACAGAACCAACAACAGAGAAAACCGTGCCAGATACACAAAGTGCGGTTGAAACCCCCGCTATTTCTGAAGCACCAACCACAGCGAAAGGCGATCTCGTTATTGAGATCACAAAGAATTCAAGCTGGATTAGTGTGAAAGATCAAAATCGTAAAGTATTAGCGCAAAAAGAATATAAACAAGGCGAAGTCTTAACCTTTAATGGTAATGACTATGCATTGATTATTGGTGCGCCGGGTAACGTTCGCATTACTTATAAAGGCGAAGCGTATCCGCTTACAGTTGATGGCCGTGTGGCTAAATTTAAATTACCAAAACCTTAACGAATAATTTACGAAAGAATGTCAGCAGTAAAACCTACTATCAAACGTCGTGAATCGACAAAAATTTATGTGGGCAATGTACCAATCGGTGGTGATGCACCGATTGCCGTACAATCCATGACAAAT
>CAUGKJ010000147.1 GCA_959600045.1 uncultured Haemophilus sp. | reverse complement strand
TTTGCTAAGGAGTATTCATAAATGAAAAGACATTTCTTAATTTCAGCGTTATCTGTACTATTAATTTCAGCCTGTGGTTCTGGGGGCGGTGGTTCTGAGAATCCTAATCCTGTAACCCCATCTCCAGAAACGCCCAAAGAAACTATCAGCAGTGAGGGGAAAAACTATATTGCTAATATAAATTTTACATATCTCTCACAAAATCCTATTCAGTTTAATAATCCTGATAAACTTTCACAAATTACTGTTGAAGGAAAAACATTCGATCTTGTTGAAGTAAGTAAGGATAGAATAAGCCAAAGTGGTTGGTTACGTGTTATTGGTGGAAATATTCAAACAGGTCGAGATAATCTACCTGACCAAATTAGTAAAGTATTTGCTTATTCTTCAGATAACTTAGTGGTTGGATTACTTTCTTCCAATATTTCAAAGTGGCATGAGTATGCTTTTATTAATGGTAAATATACCGATGTACACGATATGCCAAAAGGAAGTGCGACTTATTCTATTCTAGTGCCGATGTTTAGCCATAGTAAACACACTGTTTCAGACTATTCAACTAGAGGAAAACTTAACGTCAATTTTGATAATAAAACTGTGAATGGTGCTATTGAAGTCCATAACAGAGAAGAAAATAATAACACTCCTGAAACATTACAACTTAATGCAAAAATTAATGGCAGCTCATTTACATCAGAAGAGCAAGATCCGGTCATTCTTAAAGGTGGCTTCTTTGGACCAAATGCAAATGAAATTGGCGGCATATTCAGAACAAAAGAAATAAATAACAATATGTCTCCTCACATAGGAGCATTCGCTGGTAAAAAAGACTAAATTAGATAAATAAAAGAGCGGCCAAAAATGACCGCTCTTTTATTATCAATGAAATCTTAAGAACACACTACTTTCACCGCTAAGCCACCTTTTGATGTTTCGCGATATTTAGCATTCATGTCTTTACCTGTTTCATACATGGTTTCGATCACTTTATCCAAGGTTACGCGAGGATTTGTGGTACGGCGTAATGCCATACGGCTGGCATTAATTGCTTTCACTGAAGCAATCGCGTTACGCTCAATACAAGGCACCTGTACTTGTCCACCAACTGGGTCGCAAGTTAAGCCAAGATTATGTTCCATCGCAATTTCAGCTGCAATACACACTTGTACTGGCGTACCGCCTAGGATTTCAGTTAAACCCGCTGCAGCCATTGAACATGCCACACCCACTTCACCTTGGCAACCGACTTCAGCGCCAGAAATAGAGGCATTCATCTTATAAAGTGAACCAATCATACCTGCAGCCAATAAGTAGCGCTCAATCACATCCTGTGTTAAAGGGCCTACGAATTTTTCGTAATAAGAAAGCACAGCTGGCACAATACCGCAAGCACCGTTAGTTGGCGCTGTCACGACGCGTCCACCCGCTGCATTCTCTTCGTTTACCGCAAGGGCAAACATATTCACCCAGTCGATTACATGCATTGGATCATTTGCAAGACGATTATTATTGGCTTGCAAGAGACGATAAAGTGACGGCGCTCGGCGTGTCACTTTTAATGGGCCAGGTAACACGCCTTCTGTATTGACACCATGTTCAATACAATCCTTCATGGTTTTCCAAACATTATGTAAATGCGCTTCAACCTCTTTTTTATCTCGTAATGCTAACTCATTTCTCATCATTACCGTAGAAAGCATTAAGCCATTTTCCTGACAATGTTTCAAAATATCTTCAGCATATTGATAAGGATAAGGCACAGCCACAGGATTCTCTTTCTCTTGACCAAAATGTGCTTCATCCACGATAAAACCACCACCAATGGAGTAATAGGTTTGGCGGTAAATTACCTGACGATCAGCATCTAATGCAGTAATGGTCATGCCGTTTTCATGCAACGATAAAAAGGAATTATGGAATACCATATTAGTATCCCAGTCGAAATTAACCGTTTTTTTGCCTTGTGCAATCGACAGCTTTTTGGTTTGTTTAACCTGTTCGATAAAAGTTGGGATTAAATCAATGTCTACATCATGTGGTAGATAACCGGCTAATCCCATAATGATCGCAATATCTGTATTATGGCCAAGCCCTGTCATAGAGAGAGAACCATATACATCAACGTGCAAGGTTGCAACGGCATCAAATTTACCTTGCTCGATTAAATCATCAATAAACTGCTTACCTGCTTTCATCGGACCAACAGTATGGGAGCTGGATGGCCCTACTCCCACTTTAAACATATCAAATACACTAATCATATTATTTTAATCCTAAGCTAAACTAAAAAGCCGCTTATAATAATCCATATACGACCGCAGAGATAGCAATTAATCCCATTACTGTAACAAATACATTGCTAAAACGACCTTGATAACGTTTCATCGCAGGTACATTACGGATAGCATACATTGGCATAATGAAAAGGATCATCGCAATAATTGGACCGCCAAGTGATTCAATTAAGCCTAAAATACTTGGGTTAATGATTGCTACGCCCCATAAAGTGAGCAAGAAGAATACTGCGGTACCGTAATTTAATTTTTTACGATTTACACTTTCACCTTTCATTTTGAGGTATAAACCTTCTAAACCTTCACGAGCCCCTAAATAATGACCAAAGAATGAACTGGTAATCGCTAAAAAAGCCACTAATGGTGCAAAATAAGAAATGTATGGATTATCAAATTTGTTCGCAAGATACGATAAGATACTGATATTTTGCGCTTTTGCCTCTAATAACTCTGCTGGTGTTAACGTTAATACGCAGCTAAACACAAAGAACATCACGAAGAAAAGTAATACGGTTGAAGTCCCTTTTTCTGTATGACCAATGTGATATTCCGTTTTATCAAAATCTTTATATTCACGTTGTTGAGAAAGTGTGAAAGAAGAAATTGCCGGAGAATGGTTAAAAGAGAAGACCAATACTGGAATAGTTAACCACAATGTAGTCACAAAACCACTCGCTGTAGGAAGCTCATAAAGCATTGATGCATTCCATTGAGGAATGAGATAGATTGATAATGCAAAGAGAATCAATACCAATGGATAAACCAATAATTCAGTGATTTTTAACATTACTTTTTCACTGAATAACATTATCGAAATCAAGATCGCAATCAATACAAAAGAAAGGATTACACGATTTGGCGAAGCCATCCCTAATTGATTAACGATGAAAGAATCAACGGTATTGGTGATCCCGTTTCCATAAATCAATAAAATCGGAAAGATCGCAAAGAAGTACAATAAGGTAATTAATTTACCCGCTGTTGCACCAAAATGCTCTTCCACCACTTCAGTAATATCACTACCTGGTTTAGATGAAGATAAAACGAAATAAGCCAAACCACGATGCGCAAAGTATGTCATTGGTCCGACTAAGATAGCCATTACCACTAATGGCCAGAATCCCCCCATCCCTGCATTGATTGGTAAAAATAATACCCCTGCGCCCACCGCAGTTCCAAATAAATTTAATACCCAAGCAGTATCAAATTTATTCCATTTTTTATTGGTTGTTGCACTCATACATGCTCCTCTAAAATTAATTATAAAATCTTTTATTTAATGTCCTTGCACCTAAATTAGTGGAGGCATTATGATGAGGATCCGAATTGAGTGCAAAGCGCAAAAGGAAAAAGTGTGATTTAGCTAACAGTTTTATATAAGCTTTTTACATAAATATTTATCTAGATCAAAAAAGGGCAATGAGAAATTTCAGGGGG
>CAUGKJ010000146.1 GCA_959600045.1 uncultured Haemophilus sp. | reverse complement strand
TGGTTTAATCGATCTTGAGAAATTCAAAGCGGCATTACGTCCAGATACGATTCTTGTATCAATTATGCACGTGAATAATGAGATTGGCGTGATCCAGGATATTAAAGCAATTGGTGAGCTTTGCCGTGCAAATAAAACGATTTTCCACGTAGATGCGACCCAAAGTGTCGGTAAAGTAGAAATTAATCTTGCTGAATTACCAGTTGATTTGATGTCAATGTCTAGCCACAAATTATACGGACCAAAAGGTATCGGGGCACTATATGTTTGCCGTAAACCGCGCGTTCGTTTAGAAGCCATTATCCATGGTGGTGGTCACGAACGTGGTATGCGTTCTGGTACATTACCTGTACACCAAATTGTTGGCATGGGTGAAGCTTATCGTATTGCAAAAGAAGAAATGGCGACAGAGATTCCTCGTATCAGAGCTTTACGGGATCGTTTATATAATGGCTTGAAAGAAATTGAAGAAACCTATGTAAATGGTTCAATGGAGCACCGCGTAGCAAATAATTTGAACATTAGCTTTAACTATGTTGAAGGTGAATCATTGATGATGGCATTGCGTGATGTGGCAGTTTCTTCTGGTTCTGCTTGCACTTCAGCGAGTTTAGAACCATCTTATGTACTACGTGCATTAGGTCGTAATGATGAATTAGCTCATAGCTCAATTCGTTTCACACTTGGTCGTTGGACAACGGAAGAAGAAATTGATTACACCATTAATTTAACACGTAATGCGGTAGCAAAACTTCGTGAATTGTCACCACTTTGGGATATGTTCAAAGAAGGCATTGATTTAAATACTATTGAGTGGTCAGCCCACTAATTTTAAAGGCGGCGAGACCGCCTGATAGCAACTTATTTAGGAAAGGAACATAATATGGCATATAGCGAGAAAGTTATCGATCATTATGAAAATCCACGCAACGTAGGTTCGATGGATAAAAAAGATAATTCAGTAGGAACGGGTATGGTTGGCGCACCGGCTTGTGGTGACGTTATGCAGTTACAAATCAAAGTAAATGACAGCGGCATTATTGAAGATGCAAAATTCAAAACTTATGGTTGTGGTTCTGCGATTGCATCAAGTTCTTTAATTACCGAATGGGTAAAAGGTAAATCTTTAGATGAAGCAGGCGCAATTAAAAACAGTCAAATTGCGGAAGAACTTGAATTACCACCGGTAAAAGTTCACTGCTCAATTTTAGCAGAAGATGCAATTAAAGCCGCTATTGCTGACTATAAAAATAAACAAGGTAAGTAATCAAAGTGCGGTTGAAAATGACTGCACTTTATCAATTTAAGGATCAGAATATGTCTATAACACTCACTGAAAAAGCGGCGCAACGAGTTCGTACTTTTCTTGAAAATCGTGGAAAAGGCATCGGTTTACGCTTAGGTGTGAAAACATCAGGTTGTTCGGGTTTAGGCTATGTGCTTGAATTCGTTGATGTGCTCAATGATGACGATCTTGTTTTTGAGCAGCATGGCGTGAAAGTGGTAGTCGATCCAAAAAGCTTGGTTTATTTAGATGGCATTGAGCTAGATTATGTCAAAGAAGGCTTGAACGAAGGCTTTAAATATAACAATCCAAATGTGAAAGAATCATGTGGATGTGGTGAAAGTTTCCATGTTTAAGGAATAAAGATGACAGATCCTTTTGCTATTTTTGATTTGCCCGTTGCTTTCAATGTTGATCAAGTCCTTTTGTCTGAACGCTATTTAGTGCTTCAAAAGAGTTTGCATCCAGATAATTTTGTTACAGCAGATGCGCAAGAACAACGCATTGCAATGCAAAAGTCGACAGAAGTTAATGATGCATTAAAAACCTTGAAAGATCCAATTTTACGTGCGGAAGCAATTATTGCGTTAAATACGGGAGAAGCACAGGATTTAGAACAAAAGAGTACACAAGATGTCACATTTTTGATGCAGCAATTAGAATGGCGAGAAGAGCTCGAAAATATCGAGCTAAGCCAGGATGAGAATGCATTAGAATCCTTTGCGAAACGCGTTAAAAAAGAAACAAAAGAAATGTTGACCACACTTTAAGCACAACTTAATGAGCAACAATGGTCAACTGCAGCACAATTCTGCGATAAATTACGTTTTCTAAAAAAATTGGCGGATGAAATTAGCCAAGTAGAAGAACGTCTATTTGAATTATAATCTTGAGGGCGTTTAATACGCCCTTTTCGCTATTGATAAATGGGCAATAGCCCTCATACTAATGAAACTCGATTATGCAAACTTTAGAACAACTGACTGATGCCTCAAAATCTGCTTGGGGAACCATTTCCCAATGGATTGAGCATGCTCGTAATCATTGTGAAGTGATTAAAAAAGATCAATCTAGTGCAGAACGTGAGCTTTTCACAATGCAAATGCCCACCTCTTCTCCAATGGGAGCGGTCATTTATGAAACCGGTGGCATTTTAATCCATCATGGTTGGTTACGTATATTGGGGTCAGGTAGTTTTAAATTACCACGTGGATTAATGGACTGGAATTTCAGCAAATCCTTTAATCAATCAGGCGATAAACCCAAATATTTGCTCGTTGCAGACGATGTCATTGGTGGTTATTTTGCTTTAAATGGTGGCTCTTTAGGTTCTAATCTCGGTAAGATTTATTATTTTTCACCAAAAGACTTAACTTGGCATGATTTAAATTTTACCTATACAGATTTCTTAGCTTGGGCATTAAATGGTGACATTGAAGCATTTTACCAAAATCTGTTTTGGCAAAATTGGCAAGAGGATGTGAAACAACTTGATGGCAACCATATGATTGTTTTTACACCAGAGCTTTCAGAAGATAAGATGACTGATATTAATCAGCGTGAACGACGCGAAGTCAACATTGAAACCCATTACAACGCAAGTTTCACCGAACAAGATAAATTTGCGCAAGCTTATTCAGTGGCATAAACAGCTTTTAACGAATTAATTATTAGAGATAAAAAGAAATATGGCATTACTCCAAATTGCAGAGCCAGGACAAACGGCTGCACCCCATCAACATCGTCTTGCGGTAGGGATTGATTTAGGTACAACAAACTCTTTAGTTGCCGCAGTGCGTAGCGGTCAAGCCACTATTTTGAATGATGAACAAAACAGAAGCCTTGTGCCTTCAGTGGTTTATTATGGCGAAAATGAAAAACTTGTGGGTACTGAAGCATTTGCCAAAGCTGCAATTGATCCTAAAAATACAATTATTTCGGTTAAACGTTTGATTGGTCGTAGTCTTGCCGATGTGCAATCACGTTACACAAACTTGCCCTATGAGTTTGTGGCAAGTGAAAATGGGTTGCCATTATTGGTGACGCATCAAGGCCAAAAAAGCCCAATTGAAGTCTCTGCAGATATTTTATCTCGTTTAAATCATATTGCAGAACAACGCCTTGCTGGTGAGCTTTCTGGCGTAGTGATTACCGTTCCCGCGTATTTTGATGATGCTCAACGCCAAAGCACGAAAGATGCAGCGCGCCTTGCTGGGCTAAATGTATTACGTTTATTAAATGAACCCACTGCTGCAGCGGTAGCTTATGGTTTAGATAGCGGAAAAGAAGGCGTCATCGCTGTTTATGACTTAGGTGGTGGTACTTTCGATATCTCGATTTTACGCTTATCTAAAGGCGTGTTTGAAGTGTTAGCAACGGGTGGGGATACCGCTTTAGGTGGTGATGATTTTGACCATTTAATTGCCGATTGGATTGTTGAGCAAACG
>CAUGKJ010000145.1 GCA_959600045.1 uncultured Haemophilus sp. | reverse complement strand
CATTAAGAATAACAAGCCGAAAGATTGAACGGATTGCACTTGTTGTTTTTTGTTTTTCAAGCGACTAATGTCTAAATAAGGCACGCTTTCCATTGCTTGAGTACGTTTAGACTCTTGTGCAGTTACACGAGCTGCGGCATCAGAAAGTAATAACCAAGACATTTTTTCAACTTGCGCTGGATATTTACCATTGTAAGGTTCATACGCTTCAAAGACGATTTTGTCATCTTTCACAGCAGAAACAAATTTGAATGGACCAGAACCAACAGGGTGTGCATCAAATGCAGATTGTCCTACTTTGTCGATCACGTGTTTCGGTACAATTTTCACGCAAGTTAAGCGGTTAGCAAATAAAGCAAATGGATATTTCAATTTAAATTCCACCACTTTATCGTCTAAAGCTTTCACACTTTCAATGAAATCAATAAACATCACGAATAAAGATTTATTGGCTGGATCCATAATACGATTGAAAGAATACACAACGTCTTCAGTGGTGACTGGTGCGCCATCATGGAAGGTTGCGCCTTCACGTAAAGTAATACGCCATGTTGTTTCATCAACTTGTTCTGGCTCTTTTCCTGCTAAAGCAAGATAAGGTTCACGAGTTGCAGGATGCAAATCCACCAAACCTTCAAAAATGTGCAAGTTTGCTGCATAAGGTGAAGCACCACTTGATGTCATTGGGTCAAAACCGGTAGAAAGCGGATAAGCAATCCCCGCTTCAATAGTTTTACCTTTAATGTCTGCAGCAAAGGCTTTTGGTGCAAATGTGCCTAATGTGCCACTAAATGCAAGACCTGCCCCCACGCCAGCCATAAGTTTCATAAAATGACGACGAGATTCATTCGTTTCAAAGGAAAAATGCTTTGTCATACTAAACTCCTGATGAGTAATAAAATCATATTTTTGGTTTTTAAGCAATCAAATCTTAGAATAAAATGATTTGTATCAATCATAATCATCTTCGCTTCATTCTGTCAAAGGGGAAATATTGAATGTGTGATCTACTTCACAGAGTTTTTTTCGCAACTCAAAATAAAAGTTTTTAACTATGTATAATTTATTATAAATAGATTTTAACTATTGAATCACTAGATAATATGAAATAGCTATCATAAAAAATGATGCTTATAATGACCGCACTTCCCAAGCAAGGGAACAACATTTTAATCAACAATAAAGAGGAAAATACTATGTCAAAAACATCAATCGGTTTAGATAAAAAAGCATCTGAAAAATTAGCAGTAAAATTAAATGAATTATTAGCAACCTATCAAGTATTCTACACCAACGTGCGCGGTTACCACTGGAACATTAAAGGGGTAAACTTCTTTGAATTACACGCAAAATTTGAAGAAATCTACACTGATTTAGTAGTAAAAGTAGATGAAGTGGCAGAACGTATCTTAACTTTAGGTTACACACCGCATAACGGTTATTCACAATACTTCCAACACTCACGTATTAAAGAAGAGTTAGGGGTAAGTGATGCGCAATCTTGCTTAAAAGGCACATTAGAAGGATTAAAAGTATTACTTGAACAACAACGTGAAATTCTTGAATTAGCAGGTGAATCTGATGATGAAGGTACAGCGTCTCAAATGAGCGACTACATCAAAGAACAAGAAAAACTTGTTTGGATGTTCCAAGCCGCTTGCCAAACTTGCCATGCTTAATTAAATATTGATTAAATACGAAAGCCGACTGATGTCGGCTTTTTATTTTCTACACGACAGGCTTTTGTCGATAGAACAATAGCCCGGGTAAAGCTAAGCCCAGAACAAGGGCCCCCAAAATAAAGCTGGTATTGATAAAAGAACTAATCATTTGCTCAAATAATGTATCGGAAAAGCCATAATGATGAATTTGTACGATAGCAATCATCGCTTTATAAGCATGAACACCCGGAATCATTGGAATAATTGCCGCAACGGTAAAGACTTTTGGATGGGCTAAATAGCGATGAGATAAATGCACGCCAATAAAACCAATCACACAAGTAGCGAAAAAAGTGGCAAAAACAATCGGAACACCAAAGTGTAATAATAACGTTCTCGTGACATGCCCAAGCGCGCCTAAAATAGCACAATACTTTAAGGCTTTAGGCGGAACATTAAATACTAAGGCAAATCCTACTGCAGGAATGGCTGCAAAAAGCATATCATCGAGTAAATTCAGTAAAAACATCCTATTACCCCACCCATGAAACAATATTTAAAAGATCTAATGCAAAGACAATACCTAAACAAGCACCAAAAGTGAGAACCGTAGCGATGGTCCATCGTCCTATTCCCATATTGACATACCCTTTTAAAATATCGGCAAGTGAATTAATTAATGGGAATCCTGGGACAAGTAATAAAACGCTAGAAGCTAATGCGATATGGGGATCGTTGCCTAAACTATATTTCAAACTCATACCTGAAATAAGTGAAGCAACAAAAGCGGTAATGGCAAAAACAATGAGTGGATTGTAATGACGTTTAGAAATTTCTTGTCGAACAAACATGGCAATGGCAGAAGCAATAAAGGTGATTGCACAAATTGTCATATCTCCGCCAGAAAGGTGAGCAAAAGAGGCACAAGATAAACCAATCATAAACACCACCAAATAACGGTTATATTTTAATGGTTTTAATTTATCCAATTTCTTTTGTGCCATGGACAAATCATACAAGTGATGCTCTACGGCAACTACAATGTGCTGAACATCCGTAACGATTTGCATATTAATGCCTTTATCGACATTTTTCCGCACGGTGGTAATACAATGTTGCTTAGAAAGTGTGGTCAACAAGACGGCATTTGCCGTTAAAGCACACTCTACGCTTTCAATGCCTAAAGCTACACCTAATCGCTGTGCCATTTGTACGACGACAGCACTTTCTGCGCCATGCTGTAACAATAACAAAGCGGTTTCCACACAAATACGGGTAACCGCTCGTTGGTATTCCTGATCCATATCTCTGTGCTCTTATTAAAGTAAACGTTAGAGATTATAGATCGATGAATAAAAAATACTGAAAAAATGACCGCACCTATGATCCAAGTCAAAACTTCAGTATTTTCAAGCCTTATGGCTTAGTAGATATTAAATGGCTTTATCAAAATACAATGGCACATGGCTTAAGTTAGCCATCTTCGTAACGTAAGCTAAAACCGCTGGTGGGAATTTGATTCCTTTCACACAAGTCAGATTTCGTAATACAGGGAAAACGATAATATCTTCAAGAGAAAGTTTTCCGTTTAAGGCATTTTCAGATTGAATTAATACCGCTAATTTCTCTAAATCGCCTTTTAAGCGAGCAAGATAGGTTTCGGTCTTCGCAATATTTTCAGCAAAATCACCAATAAATTCCGTTTTCTTTTTAGTGAAATAATCGACCGCACTTTGGGTTTTAAATTCTGCTAAACCAATTTGCGTAAAGCGTGCAGTCGTAAGATGACCATAATAACTGCCGACTTCTTTTAACCATGTTTCAATTTCTGGACGAGCGTGTTCAGATAAGATTTTTTCACCAAAATGTTCATCTACATAATGCACGATATCCAAACTTTCCGGCATCGCGGTACCATCTTCTTTGACAAGAATTGGCACAACCTTTTTGCCCACTAAACCAATTGGTGTTGCTTCATCATCATTTGCAAGCACTACAAGTTCTACTGGTAAATTTTTTAAACCGAAAATCATGCGGGCTCGCACACAAAACGGACAATGATCGTAAACATATAATTTCATTTTTTACTCCTCTTTTT
>CAUGKJ010000144.1 GCA_959600045.1 uncultured Haemophilus sp. | reverse complement strand
CGGCAATCGTGCCGCCCGTTGCTAAAATTGTAATATTCGGTAATTCCGCAGCTTGTGCGACTGAAACACCTAATCCAAGTATCATGAGTGCTGTTAATTTTTTTAATTTCATGTGCATCTCCTTTCACGTTTAATCATTTAAGTTTGGCTATTCTCTACTTAATTAGGCGTAGAATAAACACAAAGATAAGATATTTATGATCCCGATCACATTTTTATTGATCCGATTGTATAAGCTTTCGCCAACGTTGCGTTTCCTTGATAATTTTTTTGAAAGATAACTAAAGTGCGGTTATACTTAAAGCCTTATTTCATCTGAAGATAAACTCTTATTCATAATCAAAATTAAGTTGAGAACAACATGCAAGAATTTATGCCTCAAGCAATTGAATTTGCTCAAAAACACACTTTTTTAACGATCGCATGGTTTGCTGTCCTTTTTATGACACTTTTCACCTTTTTTAAAAGTGCGACACAAAAATATCGCGTCATCACCAACCCTGAAGCGGTTCGCTTAATGAACGATGAAGAGGCCGTGGTGATTGATTTACGTCCTATTGATGAATTCCAACGCGGCCATATCATTGGTAGCGTAAACTTGCTTCCAACTGAAATTAAAAATCAAAATGTAGGCAAAATTGAACATCACAAAGAAAAACCGCTTATCATTGTGGATGTTAACGGTGTTTCTTCTGCTACGTCCGCAGAACTTTTAACCAAACAAGGCTTTGAAAAAGTTTATGTGTTAAAAGACGGCTTAGCGGCTTGGGCGGGTGCAAATTTACCATTAGTAAAAAAACATAAGTAAGGATCCTCTATGTCTGAACAAAATCAACAACCTGAAGTAGCGGCTGAAGAGCAACAAGAAGCGGTACTTCAAATTCAACGTATTTATGTAAAAGATGTTTCTTTTGAAGCGCCAAATCTTCCTCATATTTTCCACCAAGAATGGAAACCAAAACTCGGCTTCGACTTAAGCACTGAAGCCGTTCAGGTAGGTGAAGATTTATACGAAGTCACGTTAAACATCAACGTAGAAACCACCATGGAAGATTCTGGTGATGTGGCGTTTATTTGTGAAGTGAAACAAGCTGGCGTATTTACAATCAGCGGTTTAGAAGATGTTCAAATGGCACACTGCTTAACATCTCAATGCCCAAATATGCTTTTCCCTTATGCACGTGAATTGATTTCTAACTTAGTGAATCGTGGTACATTCCCGGCATTAAACCTTTCTCCAGTAAACTTCGATGCGCTGTTCATTGATTACATGAACAAGCAGCAAGCAGCAGCTGAAGCGGAAGAAAATCAGGAAACCCAACATTAATTGTTATAAGGGCAGGCGATATCGTCTGCCCTTTTATTTTAAAGGTGATTGAAATGAACCCATCCCAATCTCCAATTACCATTCTTGGTTGCGGTTCTTATGGAACAGCACTCGCTATCTCATTTTCTCGCAATGGTTCTCCAACCTATCTTTGGGGGCACAATCCCGATCACATTCATCAAATGCAACAAGAACGTCAAAATCGCCGTTTTCTGCCTGATATTGAATTTCCAGAAAGTTTGCATTTAGAATTAGATTTGAAAACTGCGCTTGATCAAGCTAAAGACATTTTAATTGTGGTGCCAAGCCATGCTTTCGGCGAAATTCTGTTAAAAATTCGACCGCACTTAAAACCTGATCATCGTTTAATTTGGGCAACTAAAGGATTAGAACGCAACACTGGCCGATTACTACAAGAAGTGGTGGAAGAAACCTTAGGTAAAGCAATTCCGACCGCAGTGCTTTCAGGTCCCACTTTTGCGAAAGAATTGGCTCAAGGTTTGCCAACAGCGATTACCCTTGCCTCTCGTAATGAAAAGTTTGCCTTAGAATTTCAAGCTCGGATTCATTGCAGTCAGCATTTTCGGGTGTATGTAAACCAAGATATGATCGGCGTTCAATTAGGTGGCGCCATTAAAAACGTAATTGCGATTGGTGCAGGTATTTCAGATGGTATGGGATTTGGTGCCAATGCCAGAACAGCATTGATTACCCGTGGGATTGCGGAAATTACTCGCTTAGGTGTAGCCATGGGAGCGAATACGCAAACCTTTATGGGTATGTCTGGTTTAGGGGATTTAGTGCTCACTTGTACCGATAACCAATCCCGTAATCGTCGGTTTGGTTTAATGCTTGGTAAAGGTACCGATAGCCAACAAGCCATGGATGAAATTGGTCAAGTGGTAGAAGGTTTTTATAACACCAAAGAAACCTATTTATTAGCGCAACGACAAGGCGTCGAAATGCCGATTACAGAACAAATTTACCAAATGCTCTTTTGTGGTAAAAGTGCACAAGAAGTCTCACTGAGCTTATTAGGTCGTGAACGAAAAGGCGAATAAGGAGAAAAAATGACGTTAGAAGTATGGCAACACATTCGCCAAGAGGCAAAAGAATTAGCAGAATGCGAACCAATGCTCGCCAGCTTTTTCCATTCCACCATTTTAAAACATCAAAATCTTGGCAGTGCCTTGAGTTATTTACTAGCGAATAAACTGGCTAACCCGATCATGCCCGCAATTTCGCTGCGTGAAATTATTGAAGAAGCCTATCAAGCAGAGCCCAATATCATTGATTGTGCTGCTTGTGATATTAAAGCCGTGCGCCACCGCGATCCTGCCGTGGAATTGTGGTCCACACCATTGCTTTATTTAAAAGGTTTTCACGCCATTCAAAGCTATCGCATTACCCATTATTTGTGGAACCAAAATCGAAAAGCACTCGCACTTTATTTACAAAATCAAATTTCAGTAGCTTTCGATGTGGATATTCACCCTGCCGCCAAAATTGGGCACGGCATTATGTTTGACCATGCCACCGGTATTGTCGTGGGCGAAACCTCAGTGATTGAAAATGATGTGTCTATCCTGCAAGGTGTCACCCTGGGTGGTACAGGTAAAGAATCCGGCGATCGCCATCCAAAAGTACGAGAAGGCGTAATGATTGGAGCGGGCGCAAAAATTCTCGGCAATATCGAAGTGGGCAAATATGCCAAAATCGGCGCCAATTCTGTTGTACTCCAGCCTGTGCCTGAATATGCCACTGCAGCAGGTGTACCTGCTCGTATTGTTGGCAAAGACAAAGCGGCAAAACCAGCTTTTGAAATGAATCAATATTTTATTGATGATGATATAAATTTGAATATTTAAGACCAAAATATGATTAACAAAGACACCCAACTTTGCATGTCTCTTTCTGGCAGACCGGGCAATTTTGGCACAACATTCCATAACTATCTATATCAAAAACTCGGGCTTAATTTTATCTATAAAGCCTTTACTACCACGGATATTGAAAGCGCCGTCAAAGGCATTCGTGCACTTGGTATTCGAGGTTGTGCCGTTTCGATGCCTTTCAAAGAAAGCTGCATGCCATTTTTAGATGAAATCTCGCCTTCAGCGCAAGCCATTCAGTCCGTGAACACCATTGTGAATGATCAAGGTTTTCTTCGTGCTTACAACACCGACTATATTGCCATTGTTAAACTTATCAAAGAATATCAATTAGATAAAAAGAGTAGAGTGATTGTGCAAGGCAGTGGTGGTATGGCTAAAGCCGTCGTCGCGGCCTTTAAAAATAGTGGATTTGAGCATCTTAAAGTTTTTGCTCGAAATGAAAAAACAGGTAAAAATTTAGCCGCACTTTATGGCTATGAATATATCCCATCTTTAGACAATCAATCGGCAGACATTTTAGTCAACGTTACGCCAATTGGGATGAAAGGTGGAAAAGAAGAATTTGATCTCGCCTTTCCTGAAA
>CAUGKJ010000143.1 GCA_959600045.1 uncultured Haemophilus sp. | reverse complement strand
GGTGAAGATAACTTGACCTTTATAAGCGCTTTCATCTTTTTGTGATTGAGATGAACAAGCTGATAAACCTAAACTTAATAAGACAGTTAATGCTAAGGTAATTTTTTTCATTACACTAAACCTCGAGTATTTTCTTTATTGTATAAGGATGAACCTTTATGCAAACGTGATTTTCTGTTTTATCAACAAAACTCACTGCAATGGATGGATTGGGCAATTGCTCCCCTTCCACCTTAGGTTCGCTCACCTTCATGGTTAATTGAGTTAGTTCCTTCCATAAAAATGTATTGCAAATTCGATTAACCCAATCCTCAACAGATTCATGAGATAAAAACGGTATTACAATTTCAATATGTTCCCAAGTTTCTTGGGGATATTGTTTATTTTTAGGAAACGGTAATTCAATAACATCGACAGGCTGACCAATGAAATCAACTGGCTCATCTAATTCAATCAAATATATAGGACGCCCATTGACGATATTATCGCTTAAAATTCTACCGCACTTTAATAACTCTGTCAGCCAATTTTTTGCTTTTTCTTCACTATTTGCTCTTAAAGCTAAATGATCGATTTGGTAATCATCCAAATTTACTTTCATGACGGAAGCTAATTGCTGAATTTTTTCCTGAAATAAAGGTAATTCTTGATAAAGTGCGGTCGATTTTTCCATTAAATTTGACATTTTCTCCTGCTCTTACTTTGAGAAATCACTAAACAACGGTATCATAGCCGATTATTTTCATTATTCAATTTCAAGATTAGGAAAAACCGTGAATATTCAATCTATTTTATCCGATAAAATTAAACAAGCGATGATTACGGCAGGCGCAGATGAACAATGTGATGCGCTTATTCGCCAATCTGGTAAACCGCAATTTGGCGACTACCAAGCAAACGGCATCATGGCTGCTGCTAAAAAACTAGGTTTAAATCCACGTGAATTTGCACAAAAAGTATTAGATCATGCTGATCTTTCTGATGTCGCTGAAAAAACTGAAATTGCTGGTCCAGGTTTTATTAATATTTTCTTAAATCCTACTTGGTTAGCGAATAACATTTCTGCCGCATTAAAAGATCAAAATCTTGGTGTCAGCGCAAATGAAAAACAAACCATCGTGATTGATTATTCTTCACCAAACGTGGCGAAAGAAATGCACGTAGGTCACTTACGCTCTACCATCATCGGTGATGCCGTTGTTCGTACCCTTGAATTTTTAGGTCACAACGTCATTCGTGCAAACCACGTAGGTGACTGGGGGACACAATTTGGTATGCTCATTGCTTATCTTGAAAAAATGGAAAATGAACACGCAAGCGAAATGGAACTTCAAGATCTTGAAGCATTCTATCGCGAAGCGAAAAAACATTATGATGAAGATGAAGCTTTCGCTGAAAAAGCCCGTAACTATGTAGTGAAATTACAAGGTGGAGATGAATATTGCCGCACAATGTGGAAAAAATTAGTCGATATCACTATGCAACAAAACCAACGTAACTACGATCGTTTGAATGTCACATTGACTGAAAAAGATGTGATGGGGGAAAGCCTTTATAACCCGATGTTACCTGCTATCGTTGAAGATCTGAAAAAACAAGGTTTAGCGGTTGAAGATGAAGGTGCATTGGTTGTTTATCTTGATGAATTCAAAAACAAAGAAGGCGAACCGATGGGCGTTATCGTTCAGAAGAAAGATGGCGGTTTCCTTTATACCACTACCGATATCGCGGCAGCGAAATATCGCTATGAAACCTTAAAAGCGGATCGCGCATTAGTGTTCTCTGATACACGCCAAAGCCAACACATGCAACAAGCGTGGTTAATTACGCGTAAAGCAGGTTATGTGCCAGATAGTTTCTCACTTGAACATAAAAACTTCGGTATGATGTTGGGTAAAGATGGTAAACCATTCAAAACTCGTACTGGCGGTACCGTAAAATTAGCAGATTTATTAGATGAAGCGATTGAGCGTGCAACGGTATTAATCAACGAGAAAAATACCAATTTATCTGACGATGAAAAAACAGCGGTTATTGAAGCTGTAGGTATTGGCTCGGTGAAATATGCGGATCTTTCTAAAAACCGCACGACTGACTATGTATTCGATTGGGACAACATGCTCAGCTTTGAAGGTAATACCGCGCCTTATATGCAATATGCTTATACGCGTATTCGCTCAATCTTCAATAAAGCAGATGTGAATCCAACCGCACTTGCTGAAGCTAAGATACAGCTTTCTGATGAAAAAGAGCGTGCATTAGCGATAAAATTACTTCAATTTGAAGAAGCCGTTCAAACGGTGGGCAAAGAAGGTACACCGCATGTTCTTTGTGCTTATTTATATGAATTGGCAGGTGTATTCTCCTCATTCTATGAACACTGCCCAATCTTAAATGCAGAAGATGAAAGCGTAAAATTAAGCCGTTTAAAACTTGCTTCTCTTACAGAGAAAACCTTAAAACAAGGTTTAGCGTTATTAGGCATTAAGACAATCGAAAAAATGTAAAACAAGTGCGGTCAATTTCGACCGCACTTTTTTATTTATACATCCACTAAAATGAGTATTGCTGCTTCTCCGCCCCATTCTTTGGGCGCTTGGTGTAACGCACGTACTTTAGGGTGCTGAACTAACCAACGTGGAATTTGTTTTTTCAACGTAAAGGTTCCATAGCCAGTCATGATGCTCGCACAATAAACATGCTCATCTTCACAAGCTAGCAACAATGCCGCCAATTCCATTTTGGCTTGTTCACGAGTTAAACCATGCAAATCCAAAAATAATTCGGGTGAAAAATCACCACGACGAAGTTGCTTCAATAAATGGCTATCTTCCCCTTCTCGTAAATATTTGATGACACCATCATGCTCATTTAGCAAGGGTTCATATTCATCAGAAAAATAGAAAAGCGTATCCTCTTTTTCTCGAATATCACGTAAATGGGATTTTTTTTGACCGCTCTTTTGACGTGGCGCTACAAAGGTATCTTGCTTAATGGGTTTGATCCCTTTAGTTTCAGCCCGAAAAAGATCGAAATCATCTGGTTCTGTCATTATTTTTCTCAATTTGTTATTTTGCTTAATGATAGCACATCTATTCTATGGTATAACTAGCCAAATTTTTTATTGAGGCACAAAATGGAAACCTTACACAATCAAGAACTTGTTGCGACAATTTTAGAAGATAACGTGGCAAGTGAATTAACAACCATTCAAGATTTTTTACGCTGGACATACAGCACATTCAACCGTTCTGATATTTATTACGGACAAGGCCATGACAATGCGTGGGATGAAAGCCTTCAATTAGTCCTTGCAGGGCTTCAGTTGCCGCTTGATTTACCGCAAGATTTATTTAATAGCAAACTGACTCATTCAGAAAAAGAAACCTTAGTACAATTAGTCTTAAGCCGAATTGAACAACGTATACCTGTCGCTTATTTAACGAATAGTGCTTGGTTTTGTGGATTAGAATTCTATGTGGATGAGCGTACGATTATTCCACGTTCACCAATTAGTGCATTAATCCAAGACAAATTTGCGCCACTTTTAAAATCCGAACCAAAACGTATTTTAGATCTTTGTACTGGTAGTGGGTGTATCGCAATCGCGACGGCTGAAGCCTTTCCTGAGGCTGAAGTAGATGCGGTCGATCTTTCTGTGGATGCATTAAATGTGGCAGAAATCAATATTGCGCGCCATCAATTAGAACACCGTGTTTTTCCAATTCAATCAGATTTATTCCAAAATCTATTTGGTCAGCAATATGATTTAATCGTGACCAACCCGCCTTATGTGGATGAAGAAGACTTAGCGGATATGCCAGAAGAATTTCATTATGAGCCAGAGTTGGCTTTAGGTT
>CAUGKJ010000142.1 GCA_959600045.1 uncultured Haemophilus sp. | reverse complement strand
CGATCGCTTGTTTGAAAAGCACAATGCATTAGACCAAGAGATCAAAAATAAGATTGATAACATAGAACTCGCTACTCATACGGAAATTGAGAACTTGAAAAAAGAAAAATTACGGATTAAAGACGAGCTCTATCAATACTTGAAAAAGAAAGCAGCTGAGTAATTGGTTTAATGTGAAGACAAAGTGCGGTGAAATTTACCGCACTTTTTTGTTTTAAGAAGTTTTGCTTTTTTGAGAGCCCAGATAAATCGCCACTAATGTCAACACTGCCCCCGCCCATTGCCAATGATTGATGGGCTTATCCAAGCCAAAATAATCAATCACAAGCGCTACCACCGGTTCAGAAAGCAGTAATAAACCGGTTAAGCCTAACGATAAATAAGGAATGGTATAAGCAATCATGCCCCAGGCGACACATTGCATCACCGCGCCATAAGTGAAGACTAATCCCCAATCGGTGAAAGTGGTAGGATAGAGGTTATCGGAATTAAAAATCAACGAAGGAACAATTAAGACAATCGCACCACTTAAACTCAAAATAAACATTAACGAAAATAAAGCGGTGGGTTCTTCTTCGTGCACTTTTTTAATCATAATCATTGAAGCGGCAAGCATGCCTGCCGAAATGAGCCCAATGATAATGCCGTACATGCCTTCAAAATTATGCTGTAGCTCTTCCCCTGAGATTAAGACAACACCAACAACGGCTAAAAAAAGGCTTAGCATTTGTAGTTTAGTTTGGCGTTCGCCAAAGAAAAAATAGCCAATTGCTGCCAAAAAGAAAATCTGCAAGCTATTCAGCAACGTTGAAATACCCGGCCCTACGGCATATACACTTTCATGCCAAAAAGATAAATCAAAGGCTAAAAAGATGCCGGCTAATGCGGCATACATCATCGCTTTACGGCTTTTCGGGAAATGCTGTCTTTTTAATTTCATTAAGAACCAGAAAATAAAAGAGGCAATAAGTAAACGCCAAAATGCAATGGCATAACCACCCACTGGCACAAACTTGACAATTAGGCTTCCTAAACCGAATAGCACACAGCCCACGACTAACATCGGGGCGGCGTAAGATTTTATTTTATCCATTAAATGAACATTGCCCAGACAGCCAAACTCGCCGCCATAAAGAACAAAATGAGTAAGCTGTTATAACTGAGTTTCCATTTATTAACACTGTGCAAAAGCAATACACCAGCTATTACTAAATGAAGAACAAAATAAATACCGTATGCGAAAACACCATCAAAACTGACCGCACTTACACCTTGATAAATAATAAAGATCAGTACTGCCAACGCATTCAGTGCAAGCAGTAAAATCATCAATAATGGCAGTAACGCAATGAAACCTTGCAGACGATTACGAGAAACAGACAAGCATAAATTGGCCAATAATACCCCCATCACCGCTTGCGCCAATGGATTATATTGCACGAAATTTGGTGTTGGATTGCCAAAGAAAATCATCAAATACGCAATCACACCCAATCCACTCACCAATGATGCCATTAAGAGAAAACCACGGCGAGCGACTTCATCCTTAGGTTGTTTCCATACTGCATATACAGCAGATAATCCACATAAACTGACAATATCAGTCATCACATAATGATGTGGTGAGGCTAAGCTCATTCCAAGCCAAACTAACCAATAAAGTGCAAAACAGACATTTGCTTTAATTAAACGTCCGCGTTGTCCTGGACAAATTTCGCCTTTAATAAAGGCAACCAAACAAAGTAGCTGCGCAATCAGCACACCAAAGGCTAAATGAGGAATCAGTTTTTCAGCAGATTGCAAAGACTCTGCAAAAAATTCAATAATTAATAGCAACCCAATTGGCAAGAGAGCAAGAAATGCGGCTAAGGGTTTGGATTGTTCTTCTGACATAAGATTCTCGATTAGAAAAAGAAGGCGTCATTATGCCAAAATTTGCAGCTTTTTTTAATGGCTTTCGTGCATTTTGACTCATTCCCTTTTAAAATAAGCAAAATTATAACCGCACTTTAGGAACCACAAAAAAATGCTATTAAGCGTACTTTATATTATTGGAATAACTGCCGAAGGAATTACCGGCGCATTAGCCGCTGGACGAGAAAAAATGGATATTTTTGGGGTAATTATTATTGCCTGCGTGACGGCGATTGGCGGCGGTTCGGTACGCGATGTCTTACTTGGACACTACCCGCTTGGCTGGGTTAAACATCCTGAATATTTCATTATGGTGGCTGGTGCAGCGGTATTAACCGTTTTTATCGCACCTTTCATCAAACATTTCATGCGCTACTTCCGCACGATTTTCTTGGTGTTAGATGCCTTAGGATTAATCGTGTATTCCATTATCGGTGCGCAGATTGCCATTGATATGGGTTATGGCTTTACCGTGACATCCATTGCGGCAACGGTGACAGGTGCATTTGGTGGCGTATTACGTGATTTACTTTGTAACCGCATTCCCCTTGTGTTCCAAAAAGAACTTTACGCCAGCGTGTCATTCTTCTCTGCCGCCATGTATATGGCATTACAACACCTTCAAGTAGAACACACGCTTTCAATTTTACTCACGTTATTCAGTGGTTTTGCATTGCGCTTACTTGCAGTTCGATTTGGTTGGGGATTACCTGTTTTCGATTTCCAAGAGCAAGAAGATGAAACAAATGATAAATTACCGAAGAAAACGAAGTAATGGATAACTCATGCAAACATTAACTTTAACTAGTAAAAAAATGTATTATGATTTTTGCTAATTAGAAAAAATAAATGGATAGGATCTCTGAAGGAATAAAAAATTATTCACGATACTTACCTTTCATACTTTTTCCTAAATAAAAACAAAATAGAAGTAAAACGAATATTAAAGGAAACCATTTAAGAGTCACTAACAAACTAACTTTCTTAAAATCAAAGTTAAATTTATATAGAGCTAATACATACATAAATAAAGTTGAAATTACTGACATTTTTAAAACACTAAAAAAGTCATTTTTCATATTTTATCTCCCCCTACTATTCGTTATATTTTTCAAAAGTCTTATTATTGTCTATTTTACAACTGTAAATAGTACTATCTGTAGAACCTGTAAATTTTAAATACTTCCTTACGTCATAAAGTCGGGCAAATCATAACCCATTCACACCTAATTCACAAAATCCTTAAATTTAATCATTTCACCGTGCTCATTTTTACGATAAGCTACACCATATTTTTGTTGCAATAACAAGGGATTCGATATGTTAGAACAAATGGGCAAACAGGCCAAAGATGCAGCCTTTATTTTAGCGCAGTTAAACACCACTGAAAAAAATCATGCGCTCAGCATTATTGCAGATCAATTAGAACAACAAGCGGAGCGTATTCTTGCCGCAAACCAAACAGATATTGAAATCGCGAAACAAAACGGCTTATCTGAAGCCTTAATTGACCGCCTCTTATTAACCGAAGATCGCCTAAAAGGCATTGCGAATGATGTGCGCCATGTGATTTCGCTCGCCGATCCTGTGGGTAAAATCATTGATGGAGGCACCTTAGATAGCGGATTAAAGTTCGAGAGAGTTCGTACACCGCTTGGCGTAATTGGCACCATTTACGAAGCACGTCCCAATGTCACCATTGATGTAGCAAGCCTTTGCTTAAAAACCGGTAATGCCGTGATTTTACGTGGCGGAAAGGAAACACAACATTCCAACCAAATTTTAGTGGAAGTGGTACAAAATGCCCTTGAACAAGCGGGATTACCATGCCATGCAGTCCAAGCGATTACCGATCCGAATCGTGAACTTGTGATGCAACTACTTAAATTGGATCGTTATGTGGATATGATTATTCCTCGTGGCGGTGCTGGTTTACATGAGCTTTGTAAACAACATA
>CAUGKJ010000141.1 GCA_959600045.1 uncultured Haemophilus sp. | reverse complement strand
ATGCATTTGCTTGATAACCCATAGAAACAGCTGATGCACCACTAGATTTAGCTTCTTTACCTACTGCAACAGTTGCTTGGCCTGAAGCTTTTGACTCAGAACCAAAAGCAAGAGATTCGCCACCGGTAGCTTCTGCCTTCTTACCAATAGCTACATCCAGATCTTTTCCAGATTTTGCTTCTTCACCAATTGTAATAGCGTTTTGGCCTACCCCTGTTGCTTTATGACCAATTGCAATGCCATTTTGTTTTGTAGCACTAGCTTCCAAACCAATAGCTACCGAAGCATCACCCGTACCAGTTGCACGGGTACCCATAGCAATTGCATCATGAGATATTTTGCCATTTTCTGATCTGAAAGTATGAGCACCAGTACCAATATTAATATTGCCTTGACCTTCGCCCGTACCAACTACATTGTTAGGATTAGCAGAACTAATCGTAATTGTACTAGCCCCGGTATCCACTGTTGCTTGAGCAGTACCAACCACGCCCATTACAGCACCAGCAAGTGCGGTCAATTTAACGATTTTTTTAGACTTGGTTTTACCCTTAGCATGCCCAAGTTCAGAAACAGCAGTCCACGTTTGTGTAGCATGATTCCAAATAACTTTAAACACTTTGTTCATGAGTTTTATTCCTTTTTATTAGGATTGTTGAGAAGCTGTTGCACGGACAACAGCACCAAAAAATTCAGCATCAAAAAGGTGGCGACAACAAATTTAGCCAATAGTTTCCCGTTACCCTTCTGGTCAGAACGGCTTATTTTAAGCCAACTTTGTATAAAAAGAAAGCGTCAAAAAAAAGATTTATTAAAAATTACAAGCAATTAAGGTAAATTTTGAGTTATGTAAATATATGTAAAGATTTACATTAAATTTTATTAAATTATGTAAATAATTGTAAATTTCGGATAAAAAATAAACAAATTTAGGTATGAAAAATCCCATCATTTATCTATCCCTTTACGAAAGGGAGGATTTATATCAAACTAAAGCAAGCGAATAAGATTAATTAAGGAAGAAAGGCATGACAATCTGGAAAAAAGCATTCACCCTTGAGCAGCTCAATGAAATGGGGAAACATTGTGCTATTGGGCATTTAGGGATTGAGATTTCGGCTTATGGTGAAAACTGGATTGAGGCAAAAATGCCGGTGGATTATCGCACCACTCAACCTTTCGGCTTATTGCATGGTGGAGTATCTGTAGCTTTAGCAGAAACCATTGGTTCATTGGCAGGATTTCTCTGTATAGAAGAAGGTCAAGTTGCCTTAGGATTAGATATCAACGCCAATCATCTTCGCCCAGTGAAACAAGGTTTTGTGACGGCAAAGGCTACGCCAATTGCTTTAAATCAAAATACCCATGTTTGGCAAATTGACATTCGCGATGAACAAGATAAACTCTGTTGCGTTTCTCGATTAACGCTTTCTATCAAACATTTATGAATACAACAAAAAAAATCGGTATCATTTTAGCGAATCTTGGTACACCAGATGCCCCTCAACCCGCGGCGATCTCTCGTTATTTGTGGGAATTTTTAATGGATCCTCGCGTGGTAGATTTACCTCGTTGGAAATGGTATCCCCTTTTAAAAGCTATTATTTTACCGATGCGTTCTAAACGCATTGCTCAAAATTATCAAGCTATTTGGACAGAACAAGGCTCTCCCCTACTTGCCATTACAAAGCAACAACAAGCCGGTTTACAAGCTTATTTAAATGAAAAAGGCATTAATGCTCAAGTAGAAATTGCCATGACTTACGGCAATCCTTCAATGCAAAGTGCGGTCAAAAATTTACTTAAAAATGGCGTGGAACGCATGATTGTGTTGCCACTTTATCCACAATATTCGAGCACCACAACAGGCGCATTAATCGATGCGTTTAATCGTGCCATTGCACAAGAACGCAATATTGTGCCTTTTGAGTTTATTCATTCTTATCATCTTGATGAAAACTACATTAATGCGTTGGTGTATTCCATCAAAGTGCGGTTAAAACCCGATGAGTTTTTGCTTTTTTCTTATCATGGCATTCCATTACGTTATGAGAATATGGGCGATTATTATCGTCAGCATTGTAAACAAACTACCATTACCATCGTGGATAAATTAGGTTTAACCGAAAACCAATGGAATATGACGTTCCAATCTCGTTTTGGCCGTGAAGAATGGTTACAACCTTATACGGATCACTTTTTAGAAGAAGCCGCTTCTCAAGGTATTCAAAAAATAGCGGTGATTTGTCCAGGTTTTTCGGTAGATTGCTTAGAAACCTTAGAAGAAATTGAGGTTGAAAACAAAGAGACGTTCTTAAATCACGGTGGTGTGTCTTATCACTATATTCCTGCCTTGAATGCAGAAAACGCCCATATTGAAATGATGGGGAAACTGGTTTTGGATAGATTGAAATAGTAAATCTCCCCCTCCCCCCTCTTTACGAAATAGGGGGGATCTTAATAGCAAATAAAGACTCTCCATTCTTAACTCTCCCTTAAAGATATTCCCAATAAAACCACTAAAAGTAACATCATAAAAAAGCCCCTCTTTCGTAAAGAGGGGTTGGGGAGATTTAAAAAACAAACAAAAAGGCGAACCTTTCGATTCGCCTTTTAAGATTAAGATTCTTATCTAATCAAAGATTAGAAGAATACACGCATACCTACACCGATAGCTCTGTCTTTAACTTTACCATTGTAAGTATCAGCCACGTACTCTTTCTTAGTTACATATTTACCTTCTAAGAATACTACAACTTGTTTATGAAGTTTGTAGTCTGCACCAAGTAAGAAACCGTGAGTTTTCACTTTATCAGAATCAGCTTTCACGCGTTCATATAGGTAGTTACCATATACTTTAGACGCTGGAAGAACTTGATATGCAAAACCTGGCGCTACGTAGAATTTATTGAGTTTCGCATCATCCAATTTTTCATGACCATAAGCGAAGTCACCTGTTAATGTGAAATCGCCAAATTTATAGCCTAATGATGCTAAGAAACCATCTAAACGGTGTTTATATGATGCTGGAGTTTCAAAGCTAGTGTGCCCATAAGCGAAACGCGCATCTAAATCACCCGCAGTATATAATGCACCGAAACCAAATGCATTTTTGATAGCTGGATCAAGCAACTTACCTTTTTCATCATTCTTTTGACCAAAGTTATAGTTTGCGCTTAATTGTAAACCTTCAATACCTTTATAGTCATAACGAACTACACCAGTACCTGCAGTAGGAATATATTCACCTTTTGGAATGAAACCATATTCATAGTCAACTGCTTGGCTTAAATCATCCGCGATAGTTAATTGACGACCAAATGTGATGTCACCAGTCGCTTTGCTACCTAAACCTACATAAGCACGTTTAGCATAAAGTCTACCAAATTTATCACGAGAAGTTGTGTCATCAAAACGGAATTCTAAACGACCTAATGCATAGAAATCATTATCTAAGTTATGTTTTACAGTGATGCCGAAACGTGAGCCTGCATTACGTAAAGCAGAGTTAGCTTTTTTAGTTGATTGGCCAGCGGCGGTATACTCTTTTTTATCCGCTTTTTCCATGATTAAACGAAGAGAACCGTTTAATTCAACTTTAGTACCTTCGTTGTCATAAACTACTGCTGCGTTTGCTGCTGAAGCGGCAAATGCAGTAACGATTAGTGCTGCTAGTGTCTTTTTCATAATTGTTATTCCTTTTGGTTGTTACCTATGATTTTTGATTGAAGCAATTTTTCATAAAAAGTTCAATCTCCGAAATAGACGTCGCAAATATTACAAAATAAACCTATAGTGTCAATGGAGGATCTGTTCCAATTTTCTAAAATTGGATCAAGATCACATTTTTTACACAAAAAAGGATATTTTTT
>CAUGKJ010000140.1 GCA_959600045.1 uncultured Haemophilus sp. | reverse complement strand
TGCGCAAGTGCCGCTTGGGAAGAAGGGAAATGATAAACGGCAACCGGCGTCTCTTGACCAATTTTAGGTTCTACCACTTCACTGAATAGAAATTGTAGTAAAGTATCACGATCTTCATCTTCATCTGCCATAAAATTGTGTTTGCGTGCTGCTTCTACTAATTCTTGACGAGTCGCTGATAATGGATCTAATCCTACATATTCTTGGAAGACAAATTGATAACTTAAGGTTTCTGCTGGTTTACAATCAAGGATCTGTTGTAATAAATCATCCACTTCATTCATCAGACGATACATATCAAAATGCGGTCGATACCATTCAAGCATGGTGAATTCCGGATTATGGCGATTGCCCGCTTCTTCATTACGAAACACTTTGCCAATTTGAAAGATCGGCCCGCTGCCTGCTGCCAATAAACGCTTCATGTGATATTCCGGGCTGGTAGAAAGCCACAGCGTTTTCGACAACTCATCAAAAGGCGCAACAAATTCAGTACTAAAGGTGGAAAGGTGAAGATCCGTTACGCCAAATTCACTTAAAACAGGCGTTTCCACTTCTAATAATCCACGTTCAGTAAAAAACTGGCGGATATCCGCAATGATTTTAGCACGTGCCAATAAATTTTTAATTGAGGCGGAAGGTTGCCATTCTTTTTTATCGCTAAGTGCGGTCATTTTTTTCTCCGTTTTCACCTTTAAAATGAATTAGGCTATTGTAAACAAGACTGATTTTTAACTCAATAATCCGACTAAATCATTCTTAAACGCAAACGGTTATCATCTATTAATATATAAAAAACTAACTTTTTTGAGTTAGATCACACTTTTGGTATTTTGTCCGTTTATTCCAGAAAAAAAGTTACTAATTTGTAAACAAAAATGGCAGAATGACAATATGCCCCTATTAATTTAGGGCGTTTTATTTTTTTACTTTCTATTGATTGGAGGATATCGTGCAAACGGTTAATGTCGATATTGCTATTGTTGGCGCTGGTGGCGGCGGTTTACGTGCAGCAATTGCAGCAGCAGAAGCAAACCCTAACTTAAAGATCGCATTAGTTTCTAAGGTTTATCCTATGCGTAGCCATACGGTTGCAGCAGAAGGTGGTGCGGCCGCAGTAATTAAAGAGGAAGATTCCTACGATAAGCACTTCCACGATACCGTTGCCGGTGGTGACTGGTTATGTGAACAAGATGTAGTGGAATACTTCGTTGAACATTCTCCAGTGGAAATGACTCAACTTGAACGTTGGGGCTGCCCTTGGAGCCGTAAAGCAGATGGCGATGTAAACGTTCGTCGTTTCGGTGGGATGAAAATCGAGCGTACTTGGTTCGCGGCAGATAAAACCGGTTTCCACTTATTACATACTCTTTTCCAAACATCCATTCAATATCCTCAAATTCAACGCTTTGACGAGCACTTCGTTTTAGACATCTTAGTTGATGATGGCCATGCTCGCGGTATGGTGGCGATGAATATGATGGAAGGTTCACTTGTTCAAATCAACGCAAATGCAGTTGTGATTGCAACGGGCGGTGGTTGTCGAGCATTTAAATTCAATACCAACGGCGGTATCGTAACAGGTGATGGTTTATCAATGGCATATCGTCATGGTGTTCCTCTTCGTGATATGGAATTCGTCCAATATCATCCAACCGGCTTACCAAACACCGGTATCTTAATGACTGAAGGTTGTCGTGGTGAAGGCGGTATCTTAGTGAATAAAAACGGCTACCGTTATTTACAAGATTATGGTCTAGGTCCTGAAACTCCAATCGGTAAACCTGAAAACAAATATATGGAACTTGGTCCGCGTGATAAAGTTTCACAAGCATTCTGGCAAGAATGGAGAAAAGGCAACACCTTAAAAACGGCAAAAGGTGTTGATGTGGTTCACCTTGACTTACGTCACTTAGGTGAAAAATATTTACATGAGCGTCTTCCATTCATTTGTGAATTAGCAAGTGCTTATGAAGGTGTAAACCCAGTTAATGAACCAATTCCAGTTCGTCCAGTTGTTCACTACACCATGGGTGGTATCGAAGTCGATTTCAACAGCGAAACTCGTATTAAAGGTTTATTTGCTGTGGGTGAATGTGCGTCTTCTGGTTTACACGGTGCAAACCGTTTAGGTTCTAACTCGCTTGCAGAATTAGTGGTTTTAGGCCGTGTTGCAGGTGAATATGCCGCACAACGTGCAGCTGAAGCACGACCAGCAAACCGTGCAGCAGTTGATGCACAAGCACAAGATGTTGTGGCTCGTCTTGAAGCGCTTTATAACCAAGAAGGTAATGAATCTTGGTCTGAAATCCGTGACGAAATGGGTACCGTAATGGAAGAAGGTTGTGGTATCTACCGTGACCAAGAAAGCATGCAAAAAGCAGTAGATAAAATTGCTGAGCTTAAAGAACGTTATAAACGTATTCGTGTTGCAGACCGTTCAAGCGTATTCAATACCGATGTGCTTTACACCGTAGAATTAGGTTACATCCTTGATGTCGCACAATCTATTGCCAACTCTGCAATTGAACGTAAAGAGTCTCGTGGTGCACACCAACGCTTAGACTACACTGAACGTGATGATGTGAATTATTTAAAACACACCCTTGCTTACTACAATGGCGATGATGCACCGCGTATTGAATACAGTCCGGTGAAAATCACTAAATCTCAACCAGCAAAACGTGTTTATGGTGCTGAAGCAGAAGCGGCAGAAGCGGCTGCGAAAGCTAAGGAGCAAGCAAATGGCTAATTCACCAGTAATGACTGTAGAAGTATTACGCTACAACCCAGAAAATGATCAAGAGCCACATTTAAGCTCTTATCAAGTACCTTATGATAACCAAACTTCTCTTTTAGATGCGTTAGGTTACATTAAAGATAAACTTGAACCGTCTCTTTCTTATCGCTGGTCTTGCCGTATGGCGATCTGCGGTTCTTGTGGGATGATGGTGAATAACAAACCTAAATTGGCTTGTAAAACGTTCTTACGTGATTACAGCGGCCATATGCGTATTGAACCATTAGCAAACTTCCCTATTGAACGCGACTTAGTGGTTGATTTAAGCCACTTCATCGAAAGTTTAGAGGCCATTAAACCGTATATTATTGGTAACGAAGCACCACCATTAGATGGTAAACCACATCCATCAAAAGAATTGCAAGTAAGCCGTACTAAACAAACGCCGGCACAACTTGAAAAATATCGTCAATTCTCAATGTGTATCAACTGTGGTTTATGCTATGCGGCTTGTCCACAATTTGGTTTAAACCCTGAATTCTTAGGCCCTGCAGCGATTACAATGGCACAACGTTACAACCTTGATAACCGTGACCATGGTAAAGCACAACGTATGCCATTATTAAATGGTAAAAACGGTGTTTGGAGCTGTACTTTCGTTGGTTATTGTTCTGAAGTATGTCCAAAACACGTGGATCCAGCTTCTGCAATCAACCAAGGCAAAGTGGAAAGTGCCAAAGATTATGTTATCTCAATGCTAAAACCAAAAGGCTAAGGGGAAGAATATGTCAGTAATAGTAAGTAAACGCAAAAAATATGTTCGCCCAATGACGGCTACTTGGTGGCAAAAATTGGATTTCTACAAAGCTTATATGGTGCGTGAAGCAACTTCTATCTTTGCTGTATGGTTCTGTATCGTATTGCTTTATGGTGTACTTTGCCTTGCAAGCAATCCTGTACCAGGCTTAGGTATTGTTGATTTCATTGGCTTCTTAAGAAATCCAATTGTAGTGATCTTAAATATCATTACATTAATTGCGACTTTATATCACACTGCAACTTATTTCGTGATGACACCAAAAGTGATGAACATCATTGTTAAAAATGAACGTTTACCACATCACGTGTTAAGAAATGCA
>CAUGKJ010000139.1 GCA_959600045.1 uncultured Haemophilus sp. | reverse complement strand
GAGAAACACCGCCAATGAGCGGAATCGCACATTGTTGACGTTTACGATAATTCGGCTTATCAACCAAGCCAATTTTATTGGCAATTGGTCGCATGACAATTAAGGTTAAAAATGCCCCTAAAAAAGTGACGAGAAGACTTAGCATAGTTTTTATCCTAAAATTTTTTTTGCAAAGGATAACATAAAGAAAAATCAGCACACAAAGATTTTTCTCAAATTCAGTTTTTTAGTACAATATGACCACTTTTAATATAAGGATTCAAATCATGACAAAATCAACCGCACTTTTCTCTCGTGCACAAGAAGTTATTCCTGGTGTTGTAAACTCCCCTGTTCGTGCCTTTAAAGGCGTAGGTGGTACACCTGTATTTATTCAAAAAGCCAAAGGCGCTTATATTTACGATACTGAAGGCAAACAATATATCGATTATGTAGGTTCTTGGGGACCAATGATTTTAGGTCACAACCACCCAGCTATTTTAGATGCTGTATTAAAAGCAGCGGAGAATGGTTTAAGTTTTGGTGCACCAACCCCCTCTGAAATTGATTTAGCGGAATTAGTCTGTGAAATTGTGCCATCTATTGAAATGGTTCGTATGGTAAGTTCAGGTACTGAAGCAACCATGACAGCAATCCGTCTTGCGCGTGGTTATACAAATAGAAGCAAAATCTTAAAATTTGAAGGTTGTTACCACGGTCATTCTGATTCACTTTTAGTAAAAGCAGGATCGGGCGCATTAACACTTGGTCAACCTAGCTCACCAGGTGTACCTGAAGATTTTGCAAAACATACTTTAACTGCTGAATATAACAATCTTGATTCTGTTAAAAAGCTATTTGAAGAATTCCCTAACGATATCGCTTGTGTGATTATTGAACCTGTCGCAGGCAACATGAACTGTGTTCCACCAAAAGAAGGATTCTTACAAGGCATTCGTGAAATTTGTGATCAATATGGTGCACTTTTCATTATTGACGAAGTCATGACAGGTTTCCGTGTTTCACTTGCAGGCGCACAAGCTTATTATGGTGTAACACCGGATCTCACCACATTAGGTAAAGTCATTGGTGGCGGTATGCCAGTGGGTGCAGTGGGTGGTAAAAAAGTAATTATGCAACACCTTGCACCGACCGGTCCAGTTTACCAAGCGGGTACCCTTTCAGGTAACCCGATTGCAATGGCTGCAGGTTTAGCTTGTTTAACTGAATTGAAAAAAGCTGGTAACGAACAACATCTTGCAGAATTAACCACTAAACTTTGTGATGGCTTAAAAGCATTAGCCCAAAAACACAATGTGCCATTCGTGATAAATCATGTAGGCGGAATGTTTGGTATTTTCTTCACTGACCAAAAACAAGTTACCTCTTATGCAGAAGTCATGAAATGTGATACCGAAAAATTCAAAGTGTTCTTCCACAAAATGCTCGATCAAGGCGTTTACCTTGCGCCTTCTGCTTTTGAAGCGGGCTTTATGTCTTTAGCTCATACAAATGAAGACATTGAAAAAACACTTGCTGCCGCAGATATAGCATTTGCAGCCGTTGCTTAAAACATAAAAAGTGCGGTTAAATTTAACCGCACTTTTTTATTTCATATTACAAACGTTCATAGAGCACGTTTTCTTATAATCCCCTTTCCTCTTCCGTTAATGCTGTGCCTTTCTCGTTTGTTAAAATAAAAAAGTCTTCTGCTTTTTCTCCCACTGTCGTGATTTTTGCATTACAAAGATTAAGTTTTAACTCAGTAAAAATTTGACTGATTTGAGCCAATAAACCGGGTTTGTCTAAAGCAACGATTTCTAACTCCGTATGCTCTTTTTTACTTTCTTTCAAAAAACGTACATCTGTTTTCACGGTGAAATGTTGCAACTGTCGATTATTTGCAAAAGACATGGATGGCAATTTTTCACCTAATAACACAGAGGTTAATACTGCTTCTAATTCTCGGCGACGTTCTGAACGAACCAATTCACCATTTAATTCTGTGATGATAAAGCTGTCGAATACATATCCATCATCCGATGTTAAAATTTGAGCATCATGAATACTGAATTTTTTCGCACCAATGGTTGAAACCACTTTATTAAATAAGTTAGCTTGATCAGGGCAATAAACGAAAATTTCAGTCCCACCGCTAGAAAAACGATTACTAATTTTAACCAGTACTTCACCATCAAATTCAGTTAACAACTCTGTATGCCATGCAATTTGTTTTGGGCTATTTCGTAAAAAATAATCATCAGGACAACGTTGCCAGAGTGCTAAAATTTTTTCTTCCGATAATTCTGGTTGATCTTCGGATAAAATTACCAGCGCCAATTGGCGGTTTTCAAGGATCTTTTCTTTATTATCTAATAATAAATTCATCCCTTGTCGGAATTGTTGCGACGTATAATCGTATAAAGAGGCAAAAAGAGAACGTTTCCAGCTATTCCACAAGGTACCGTTTGTTGCACAAATATCAGCAACCGTCAAACAAGTGAGATAATCTAAACGCACATGATTTTGTACACTTTCCGCAAAGCTCATCACAACTTCAGGATCATGAATATCTCGACGCTGTGCAGTGATTGACATGAGCAAATGCTCTCTCACTAGCCAAGCCATTGTTTCAATTTCTCGACGATCAAAACCATGCAAATAGGCAAACTCAACAACATCTTCAGCCCCTAGCTCTGCATGATCCCCTCCTCGGCCTTTTGCAATATCATGGAAAAGTGCGGCAACATAAAGCAAAGTGCGGTCAGAAATTTGACTAAATATTTGATGGCAAATGGGATGGGATTCTGCTTCGTCTTCAGCTAAGAAACTTTCTAATTTCAACATCACTCGCAAGGTGTGCTCATCCACGGTGTAAATGTGGAAAAGATCGAATTGCATCAAACCTTCAATTCCCTGCCATTGTGGCAAATAAGCCGTTAACACACCATATTGGTGCATTGGAAGGAATGCTCGCTGAATGGCTTTCGGTTGATTAAATAACCGAATAAATTTCTCTCTTGCTTCAGGAATATCACATAATTTCTGCGTCAAGCTTTCCAACGCAATCTGAAGTTGGCGTAATGTTGAGGAATGAATTTCGGCTTGTTCATGCTGCGTTAGATAGAAAAAAAGATCCAAAATACGATCTGGATAACGTAAAAACAGATCATTTTTACGTAAACACAAACTTTGATTTACTAGCTCAAAATTATCATCCAAAGGATGAATAGAAACCTCGCCATCCGTTGATAAAAAATGTTCTTTATAATGCTTAATTAGGATATCGGTTAAACGAGAAATCGTGCGTAAAGCTTGGAAAAAACGTTTCATCATTTTTTCGACACCACGGTTTCCTTCACCTTCAAAACCAAGCATCTCGCTCACTTTGATTTGACGATCAAACAACAAGCGGTTGTCATAACGTTTTAAAATCAAGTGTAAAGCAAACCGCACTTTAAATAAAAATTCTTGGCTTTCTAATAATTGTTGGTGTTCTGATGGATAAATAAAGCCACTTTTCAAAATGCCATCAAGGGTCATTTCCCCAGTGTGTCGTAATGCGATCCAATATAAAAGATGAAGATCCCGCAAACCACCTGGGCTGTATTTTAAATCAGGTTCTAGATTATAGCTGGTGTTGTGATAGCGCTGATAACGTTCAATTTGCTCTTGTACTTTGGCGTCAAAGAATGGTTTTATCGCCCAAAAATCTGGCTTTTTCAATATTTCCCCTAAAGCATTAAAAAGGGATAAGTCACCCGATAAATAACGGGACTCAAGCAAATTGGTGGCAATAGTAATGTCCTGTTTGCCTTCCTTTTCACATTCTTCTAAAGAACGAACACTATGCCCTACGTCAAATCCACAATCCCACAAGAACTGCACAAATTGAGCAATTTTTTCTTCCGTTTCAGACTCTCTTTCTTCTTTTGAAAGAATAAGAACATC
>CAUGKJ010000138.1 GCA_959600045.1 uncultured Haemophilus sp. | reverse complement strand
TGGCGCTTTGTGGTCTTTGCTTTGCATTAGGCGGCGGTTGCCCTGGTAAGCAATTAGTCAATATTGGTGAAGGGAACAATGACTCAGCATTATTTGTGCTCGGTATGCTACTTGGCGCAGCTGCGGCACATAACTTTGGCTTAGCAGCGGCTCCTTCAGGCGTTTCAGCCTTTACACCTCATCTTTTAGTTGCAGGCTTTGCGGTTTGTTTATATATCGCATTAACCAATAAATCTGAAGCTTAACATCCATTCAGAATAAACAAAAGGAAGTCAATCATGACTTCCTTTTTTCGTTTTAAAAGTGCGGTCATTTTTAACCGCACTTTCCATACCATTAGAGAATATTTTTCTCACCACGGGAAAGACTAATTAAGCCTGAACGAACAATCTCAAGTAATGTGCTTTCTTCTTTCACAGCCTCAACAAAAGCATCTAATTTGTCTTTTGTACCCGTTAATTGAATGGTATAAGATTTTGTTGTTACATCTACAATCTGACCACGGAAGATGTCGGCTAAACGTTTTAACTCATCACGTGATGAACCCGTTGCACGTACTTTCACTAGCAACACTTCACGCTCAACGTGCTCATGTTCACTCAAGTTAATAACTTTAAACACATCCACTAACTTGTGAAGTTGCTTTTCGATTTGTTCGAGCACTTGCTCATCACCCACTGCTTCAATCGTCATACGAGAAAGGGTTGGATCATCGGTTGGTGCCACAGTTAAGCTTTCAATATTAAATGCACGCTGGGAAAATAAGCCGACCACACGAGATAATGCACCGGATTCATTTTCTAATAAAACAGATAAAATTCTACGCATTATTCTTTCTCCTCTTGTGGTTTGCTTAAAATCATCTCATTCATTGCCCCGCCGCGAACTTGCATTGGGTAAACGTGTTCGGTTTCATCAACGTTAATATCAACAAAGACCAATTTATTTTTAATGCTGAAGGCTTCTTGTAATTTGCTTTCTAATTCATCTGGTGTCGAAATTTGAATCCCCACATGACCATAAGATTCGGCTAACTTCACGAAATCTGGTAAAGAATTCATATAAGTTTGAGAATGGCGGCCAGAGTAAATCAAATCTTGCCATTGTTTCACCATGCCTAAGAAGTGGTTGTTCAAACAAATCACTACAACTGGAATACCATATTGTGTTGCCGTTGAAAGCTCTTGGATATTCATTTGAATACTGCCATCACCCGTTACACAAACTACAGTTGCGTCGGGATGTGCAAGTTTCACCCCTAATGCAGCAGGTAAACCGAAGCCCATCGTACCCGCACCACCTGAATTGATCCAACGACGCGGTAAATCAAACGGATAATGTAATGCAGCAAACATTTGGTGTTGCCCTACATCCGATGCCACATAAGCTTGGCCTTTTGTAATGCGATATACGGCTTCCATCACTTGCTGTGGTTTGATGACGCCTGAAGTGCGGTCGAAATCCAAGCATTTTTTCGCTTTCCATTCATCGATTTGTTTCCACCAATCTTCCAAGTGATTTTGCGGACGCGAACCGATTTCTTCACCTAATAAACTTAAGAATTCATCCAATACATTTTTCGCGTTACCTACAATTGGAATCGCTGCTGGTACGTTTTTAGAAATAGAGGTTGGGTCAATATCAATCTGAATCACTTTTGCATTCGGGCAATATTTATCTAAGTTGTTAGTGGTTCGGTCATCAAAACGCACACCAACACCAAGAATTAAATCACTTTCATGCATCGCGGTATTGGCTTCATAAGTCCCGTGCATCCCAAGCATGCCTAAAAATTGTTTGTCCGTACTTGGGTACACGCCTAACCCCATTAATGATGAAGTTACTGGTAAATTTAAACGTTGTGCGAATTGTGTTAATTCTTTATGACAGCCTGCAGCAATTGCACCACCACCCACGAATAAAACCGGTTTTTTAGCCACTAATAATGCTTTTAATGCTTTCTTAATTTGACCTTTATGACCATTTACCGTTGGATTATAAGAACGAAGCTCAACAGATTTTGGATATTCGTAAGGATATTTTAAAGTTGGATTTACGGTATCTTTTGGAATATCTACGACAACGGGACCTGGACGGCCTGTTGAAGCGATATAAAAGGCTTTTTTCAAGATACCTGGAATGTCTTCTGCTTTTTTAACGATAAAGCTGTGTTTAACCACTGGGCGAGAAATCCCCACCATATCACATTCTTGGAACGCATCACGACCGATTAAGCTACTCATTACCTGACCTGAAATGATCACCATTGGCACTGAATCAGTATAAGCGGTCAAAATACCCGTAATCGCATTGGTCGCACCTGGTCCTGATGTGACTAACACACAACCCACTTTACCGGTCGCACGCGCATAACCATCTGCCATATGTACCGCAGCTTGCTCATGACGGACTAAAATATGTTCAATCCCACCAAGGGTATGGATTGCATCATAAATATCCAATACGGCACCGCCTGGATAACCAAATAAATACTCAACGCCTTCGTCACGCAAAGACTGAACCACCATTTCCGCACCGGATAATTTCTTCATATTTTACTCCTAAAACTGACCGCACTTTTATTTGTTACGATTCGTGTCAAAACAATGGAAACATCATACCGAAAGAAAATGGCTTGTCCAGCATGAGAAAAGTCTAAAAAGACGAATTAAAAAGCATTAAAAACTAACAAAATACAAATATTAAGATTTAAATAAAGATAATTAATACAAAAAGCAGAAAATTGTAGTTTTATATGGAGTTTTATAAAAATAAAAATTTTTTATTCTTTTGTTCAAAATTTTGAACTGGATCACATTTTAAGCATCAATTTCTATGATGATTAAGGAGAAAGGATTAATATATTCAAATTTAAATAGTGAAACATCAATGAATGAAATAAATTGGATTTTGCGGAGGCTGAAATGAATAAGATTACTTGTATTTGTTTAGGTGTTAGAGATATGGAAAGTTCAATAAAGTTTTACAGAGATAGTTTAGGATATAAGACTAATTGCAAAGAAAATAATCCGCCAGTATGTTTTTTCGATACTCCAGGAACAAAATTTGAACTATTTCCTTTGGAACAATTAGCAAAAGATATCGATGAAAACAACCCACCAAAAGGGAATGGGTTTTCTGGAATTACATTAGCGTACAATGTTGAACATAAAGAAGATGTTGATAGTGTAATTGAATTAGTACGTAATGCTGGCGGAAGAATTGTAAAAGAACCACAAGACACCTTTTGGGGTGGATATCACGCATATTTTTCTGATTTAGATGGATATTATTGGGAAGTTGCATGGGGTTCAAATTTCCAGTTTGATGAAAATGGACTATTGAAATTTTAGTAATTAGGAGAGATATAAAAAATGGCTTCAAGCAAAGAATACTTAGACTTTATTTTAGAACAAGTATCTGAATTAGATAATGTTAGTTATAAAGCCATGATGGGAGAATTTATTATCTATTACAAAGGAAAAATTATTGGCGGAATATATGATGATAGATTACTTGTTAAACCTGTGCAGTCTGCGATAAATTATATGCCAAATGCAGTGTATGAGTTGCCGTATGATGGAGCAAAGGAAATGCTATTGATGATGTTGATAATAAAGAGTTTCTAATTGGCTTGTTTGATGCTATGTATGATGATTTGCCTGCACCAAAACCAAAGAAAAAGAAATAATAAAATCCCAGTTTATCTAATTGAATAGAACAATTTTAGGAACAGTAAATCGAAAAAAGGTTTACTGTTTTTTCTTTGCCTAAAAACGGAAAGGAGGACTTATGGAAGAAGAAAAAAGAGTAATAAAAGAATCACAACATAAACAGTTAGTAATGGATATTAGAAAAACAAAATATACTGTAAATCTACATTTCAAGCAAGGTACAGGCGAAACATACAAGGATAAAATACTAAAGCTAATCAAAGGAGA
>CAUGKJ010000137.1 GCA_959600045.1 uncultured Haemophilus sp. | reverse complement strand
ACTTTTTCTAATGGTGCCGTAAAGGTGAACGCATTTTTCACCATCGCATCCAAAGTGGCTTTCGGCAATTCTTCACCGATTAAGGCGCCAAGAATTTTTTGGCTACGTTCAACCAATGGTAAAGCTAATAATTCATCAATATTGGTTAAAGCGGGGATCGTTTCTGGAAAGAACAAACCTTGATCTTTGCCAAGTCCTTGACGTACTGCTTGCGCAAAATTCACTTGTTCTTCAGGGTGTTTGATGTTGTATAAATTCATTGTATATCCGTTAATTATAGAGTTTTAATAAAATGTTATTCCCCCTCTTATAAAAGAGGAGATAAAAGTGATTCATTATTTAACCTAGCTCTCTCGCGCCATCATTATCGACCTTACAAATATGAACAAAGCCTTCATTGTTTTGTAAATAATGATTTTCTAAATAAGTTGCCAGTTTTGTTGCGGTTTGTAAATCAGGTGCGATGGAGAAAATCGTTGGGCCAGAGCCTGAAATACCCGTCACTAACGCACCTAAATCACGAGTGGCTTGTTTCACTTCCGCGAAATTTGGTAATAAAGCCTCACGATAAGGTTCTGCAATTACATCTTTCATCATCATTGCGGCAAGGTTTTCTTGATGAGTGTGACATGCATGCACAAAGCCACCTAAATGACGTCCATGAGAAATCACATCTTGGCGAGTGTAGCTTTTCGGTAAAATTGCACGTGCTTCAGCAGTTGAAACCTCAATGCCTGGGTAAGCTAAGACCCAATACCAATTATCAAAAAATGGCAGTTTTTGGCAAATGTTACCGAGAGATTGTACCATGAATTGCACTCCGCCTAAGTAACAAGGTGCCACATTATCATAATGGATAGAACCTGAAATACGACCTTCTAGCTCCCCCATCATTTCTAACAATTCCATTTTTGAGAATGGTTCATCATGGAATTTATTTAATGCCACTAATGCAGCCACGATAGAGCACGCACTTGAACCCAATCCCGAGCCAATCGGCATATTTTTCTCAAGAGTCAAACGCAATGGTTTGACTCTCACATTGCGTAATTTTAATTGCTCACTAAACAGCACATAGGCCTGATACACGATATTTTTTTGTGGCTCTTTTGGCAATTTACGCACAAAATAGCCCGCACTTTCGAGCTCAAAACCACTTGGAATAGACTCAATCTGTACAACATCACCTAATAATGAACCATCAATCGGTGAAATGGCTGCGCCTAATGTGTCAAACCCTACACTAATATTTGCACTCGATGCTGGAGCATAAATTCTTAACATATTATGTCCTTTTTAGTGATGTAATGTTCTTAAAATATCCGCAAAGATACCTGCTGCCGTCACGGCGTTACCTGCACCATAACCACGTAATAACAACGGAATTGGTTGATAATAACGAGTGTAGAATGCCAGGGCGTTTTCACCGTCTTTCACCTTATACAATGGGTTATTTTGATCCACGGCAATGATTGACACTTTGCAATGGCCATCTTTAATTTGGCCTACGTAACGCAATACTTTGCCTTCTGCTTTCGCGGCTTCAACGCGTGCTTTAAATTCCGCGTCTAACTGTGGCAACATTGCCATAAATTCATCGGCTGATTTACCTTCAGAGAAGCCTTTCGGTAACACGCCTTCAACTTCCACATCGGAAAGCTCAAGTTCTAGACCTGCTTCACGCGCTAGAATCAGTAATTTACGTGCCACATCTTGACCCGATAAATCATCACGAGGATCGGGCTCTGTAAAGCCTTTTTCACGAGCAAGTGCGGTCACTTCTGAAAGAGAAAGTCCTTCTTCTAATTTGCCGAAGATGAAAGAAAGTGAGCCCGATAAAATGCCTTCAAAATACTCAAGCTCATCACCCGCTGCCAATAAATTCTGTAAATTTTCAATAACCGGTAAACCAGCGCCTACGTTGGTTTCGTATAGGAATTTATGTTGGCTCGCTTGTGCATTGCGACGTAATTCGTGGTAATAAGCTAATTCACGGGTATTCGCTTTTTTATTTGGAGTGACCACATGGAAGCCTTCTTTTAACGCACGAGCATAAAGTCCTGCAACCGATTCAGCTGTTGTACAATCTACGAAGACTGGGTTCACTACGTGGTGTAATTTAATGAAAGATAACAACACATCGAAATCAGAAGGTTGGGTTGCATTTTCAAGATCCGCTTTCCAATTATCTAAATTCAATCCGTTTTCATCCAAAAGCATTTTTGTTGAATTCGCTAAGGCACAAACACGGATTTCAATGTCCTTCTTTGCGAGGTATTCTTTTTGATGTTTAATTTGTTCAATTAACTCACCACCAACGCCACCAACTCCGACTAGAAACATATCGACAACTTTCTTGTTATTAAAAAGGGCTTGGTGAGTCGCTTTCACAGCTTCAATCGCTTTATTTTGCGCGACAACTGCGGAAATTGAACGCTCAGAAGAACCTTGTGCAATTGCGACTAAGCTGATATTCGCTTGTGCTAAGGCAGAGAAGAAACGAGCCGCAATACCTTTAGCTTGTTTCATACCATCACCTACAACTGAGATGATAGATAGATCTTTTGCGACTTCAATTGGCTCTAAGTCATGCGCTTTTAATTCTGTCGCAAACTCTTGTTCTAAAATCGCTTTCGCTGCATCCGCTGATTTAACAGGCACACAGAAACTAATGCTGTATTCAGAAGAAGATTGAGTGATTAAAATAACTGAAATACCGGCTTTTGACATCGCTGAAAATACACGCGCAGCCATCCCTACCATGCCTTGCATACCAGGGCCTGAAACATTAAACATTGCCACGTTGTCAAGGTTAGTAATCCCTTTCACTTGTAACCCTTCAGATTTCACATGACCATCGATTATTGAACCAGGTGCAGATGAATTACCAGTGTTTTTAATCACACAAGGGATTTGTTTTGGTAATAATGGACCAATTGTACGTGGATGAATCACTTTCGCACCAAAATAAGAAAGCTCCATTGCTTCACGATAAGAAAGGCTTGGTAATAAACGAGCATCTGGCACTAAACGAGGGTCACAAGTATAAACGCCATCTACATCAGTCCAAATTTCACAAACAGACGCATCTAAACAAGCGGCTAAACAGGCGGCTGAATAATCAGAACCATTACGGCCTAATAACACTAATTCACCTTTATCATTACATGCGGTAAAACCAGCCATTAAAACAACTTTATCTTTACCGATACTTTTCGCATCAACGCGTTTTGTAGATTCGTCAATATCAACTGAAGATTCTAAGTAACCACCTTGTGCTAATAATTGCTTAACTGGATCAACAATGTGAACACTATACCCACGTGCTTCAAACCACGCTTTCATCATCGCAATTGATAATTTTTCACCACGGCAATCAATGGTTGCTTTAACTTTATCTTCTACTTTGCCAGCTTGGCGGATTTCTTCTAATAAACCTTTAATTTGGGTAAATTCTGCATCAATGAGGGCTTTGGTTCCCGCAAGATCAAATTTATTATTTTCAGCGTGCAAACCATTAATGATGTTATAGAAAATTTCAATGGCTTCGTTAAAGTGGGTATCGGTTGGTTGATTTAATGCGGCTTTTTCAGAGAGGGCGACAAGATGATTAGTAATTTTAGCAGGAGCGGATAACACACCGGCTGCTTGTTCTTCTAAATGAGCTTTTTCGATTAATTGAGCTGCTTGCGAGAAACACTCAGGGTTGGCTAATGAAGTGCCACCAAATTTTAATACGCGCATGATAATATCCTCAGATGTTGTGATTTTTAAATATTAAAAAACCCGCACTAGACTGAATGCGGGTTTTCCTGATCCTGTTTGCTACGCACTAACCCGCCCCATTAATTGTCGTAATGGTCATAATAATGGTGGTAATAGTGAAAGTGCGGTTATTTTTCATTGTATTTTTACCTTGAAAAAAAGATGTGTTTAGAAATACCGAAAAAG
>CAUGKJ010000136.1 GCA_959600045.1 uncultured Haemophilus sp. | reverse complement strand
TCTGAAAATGAAGTAACTCAAGATGAAATTGATGATGCTTTGCATACAGCGAGCTCAGTAAAATTACCTGAAGGCCTTTCTTTATTACACATCATTCCACAAGAATATGCAGTAGATAAGCAAGTTAATATTAAAAATCCATTAGGTTTACAAGGTGTTCGTTTAAAAGCAAATGTACATTTAATTGCGTGTCACCAAGACTGGCAGAATAACTTGAAAAAAGCAGTTGAGCGTTGTGGATTACAAGTTGATAAAGTTGTGTTCTCCGGCTTTGCAGCAACACATTCTGTTTTAACTGAAGATGAAAAAGATCTTGGTGTTTGCTTAGTTGATTTCGGTGCAGGCACCATGAATATGATGGTTTACACCAATGGCTCATTGCGTTTCAGCAAGGTTATTCCTTATGCAGGAAATATTGTAACGAACGATATTGCTCATGCATGTACCGTTTCTCGTGCAGAGGCAGAGCGCATTAAAGTGAATTATGCGAGTGCATTATATCCGGCACGTTTACATGGTGATAAGAAAATTGAAGTAGCAAGTATTGGTGGTCGAGCACCACGCGCTTTAACAAAAAGTGATTTATCTTTAATCACTTCAGCAAGATATATTGAACTATTAGGCGTTGTTAAGGACGAATTAGATAAGCTGAAAGCAGATTTAGAAACCAAACATATTAAATTTGAATTAATTGCGGGTGTTGTTATCACCGGTGGTGGTGCACAGATTGAAGACTTAAAAGATTGTGCATCAAGTGTATTTGGTTGTCAGGTGCGTATTGGTAGTCCATTAAATATTACGGGCTTAACAGATTATGTAAATCGCCCACAATATTCAACCGTAGTGGGATTATTACAATACCATCATCAAAATAGTGATAATGATCCAGTGGATAGTAACTATGGTGATGAAGCATTAGGCAAAAAATTCTGGAAAGGCCTTAAAAATATTTTCAACAAAGTGAAATCAGAATTTTGATCATTTTGGCTTTTTCATTTACAATAGAAAAAATTTAACTTTTATTAATGTGCTAGCAGAGTATTAGCAGTAACGGAGAACAGCAAATGTTATACCCAGAGTATGGTGATTTTGAAGAGCAAACAGGTGCACTGATTAAGGTTGTCGGTGTTGGTGGAGGCGGCGGTAACGCAGTTAACCACATGGTTGCTAACATGGTGCAACAAGAATTCAATGGTAATTTCTTGGGCGAAAGTGCAATTGATAGCGAAGAACACGGTAAAATCGTATTCTATGCGGTGAATACCGATGCGCAAGCATTACGCAAAAGCCAAGTTCAACAAACTGTACAAATCGGTGGGGCAACAACGAAAGGTCTTGGAGCGGGGGCAAACCCAAATGTAGGTCGTAAAGCGGCTGAAGATGACCAAGAAGAAATCCGTAAAATGCTTGAAGGTGCAGACATGGTCTTTATCGCTGCTGGTATGGGCGGTGGTACAGGTACTGGTGCCGCACCAATCGTCGCTAAAGTTGCGAAAGAATTAGGTATTCTAACTGTTGCTGTTGTTACTAAGCCATTTAGCTTTGAAGGCAAAAAACGTATGCAATTTGCTGAATTAGGGATTAAAGATCTTTCACAATACGTGGATTCAATGATCATTATTCCTAACCAACAAATCCAAAAAGTTCTCCCGAAAAATGCAACGTTAATTGATGCTTTTGCTGCTGCAAATGACGTGTTGCGTAACTCTGTTATGGGCATCTCTGATATGATTACGTCTCCAGGCTTAATCAACGTGGACTTTGCAGACGTAAGAACAGTTATGTCGGAAATGGGCCAAGCAATGATTGGTTTTGGTTCAGCTCAAAGTGAACCAGGTGCGGGCCGTGCAGAAGAAGCAGCACGTCTTGCAATTAAAAATGATTTATTAGAGAAAGTCGATCTTTCTAACGCTAAGGGTATCCTTGTTAATATTACCTCAGGTATGGATCTCGGCTTTGACGAATTTAACGTGGTGGGTGACACTGTAGGTAGTTTTGCATCAGAAGACGCAACTATCGTTGTGGGTACCAGTTTAGTTCCTGAAATGAGCAATGAAATTCGTGTCACGATCGTTGCAACAGGTTTAGGTGATGTTGTTGCGGCTGAGCCGGTAGTGATTGCTCGTCCTCAAGCAGCAGTACAACAAGCGCCAGTTCAACAACCTGTAGCACAAGAAACGATTCAACCACAACCGCCAGTTGGTTTACATGGTTTAGATGCATTAAGACATAATCCACAGCCAGAACCAGCACAGGAGCAAAATCCACAATACGGTAACTTAAATAAACCGCTTGATCCAAGCCGTTTAGAACAGTTAAGAAATAATCCTAATTTCTTTAATCCGGCATCATTTGGTCGTGATGAGAAATAAGAGTAGAAGTAATCTTGTTGTGAAGCAATAAGGTAAAAGAGATGATTAAACAAAGAACATTAAAACAAAGCATTAAAGTCACAGGTGTAGGCTTACATAGCGGTAAAAAAGTAACCTTAACGTTGCGCCCGGCTATGCCGAATACTGGTGTGATTTATTGCCGTACTGATCTTAATCCGCCGGTGACTTTCCCTGCGAATGCGGATTCTGTGCGTGATACGATGCTTTGTACTGCACTTGTGAATGAACAAGGTGTGCGTGTTTCAACCGTAGAACACTTAAACGCAGCATTAGCAGGTTTAGGTATCGATAATATCATTATCGAAGTTGATGCACCTGAAATTCCAATCATGGACGGTAGTGCAAGTCCATTCATTTACTTGCTTTTAGATGCAGGTATTGAAGAACAAAATGCACCGAAGAAATTTATTCGTATTAAGAAAAAAGTACGAGTAGAAGACGGTGATAAATGGGCAGAATTTAAACCTTACAATGGTTTCCGTTTAGATTTCACAATCGACTTTAATCATCCTGCGATTAGTAAAAATGTACGTAATTATGTAATGGATTTCTCTGCACAATCATTCGTACATCAAATTAGTCGAGCAAGAACCTTTGGTTTCATGAAAGATATTGAGTATCTTCAATCTCAAGGTCTTGCATTAGGTGGCAGCTTAGATAATGCTATCGTATTAGATGATTACCGAATCTTAAATGAAGATGGATTACGCTTCAGAGATGAATTAGTTCGTCACAAGATGCTTGATGCAATTGGTGATCTTTATATGTGTGGCTATAACATCATCGGTGATTTCAAAGCTTATAAATCTGGTCACGGTTTAAATAATAAGTTACTCCGTGCTGTACTTGCCGATCAGGAAGCGTGGGAATTTGTTACCTTTGAAGATAAGAAACAAGTTCCACAAGGTTATGTTGCACCTGCGCAGGTACTCATCTAACAATGTTTTGTTGAAAAGCTATACTTCTTTCGGGAGTATAGCTTTTTTATTTCCCATCTTGCTCTGTTATTTTTGTTTTATGCGAAGGTAAAGAGCGGTCAAAAATAGAGGTATTTTTATTATGAAAAAATTATTTACCGTGCTTCCTCTTGTGCTAGCAACTTCTGCTGCAATGGCATATGAATAGGGCAAAACCTATCAATTTACCATATTGCACACTAATGATACGCACGGACATTTTTGGCCGAATGCAAAAGGTGAATATGGCTTTCCAGCGCACAAAACAATTGTTAATCGCGTAAAAGCTGAAGTCGAGCAAAAAGGTGGCTCACTCATTTTATTAAATGCAGGTGATTTTAATACTGGTGTACCTGAGTCAGATATGCAAACAGCAGAACCTGATATTAAAGCAATGAACGCAATGGGCTATGAGGCAACTGTATTAGGTAACCACGAGTTTGATAATCCACTACAAATTCTTGATATGCAAGAAAAATGGGCAAACTTCCCATTCTTATCTGCAAACGTGATTAATACGAAAACAGGTAAAACCTTAGTTAAGCCTTATACGATTTTAAATAAACAAGATCTTAAAATTGCAGTGGTCGGTTTAACTACTGAGGATA
>CAUGKJ010000135.1 GCA_959600045.1 uncultured Haemophilus sp. | reverse complement strand
GTTTCCGTAAAAATGATGCATTATTGCGTTTCTTAGAAGTGGAAGATTTTGATGCGGCAATCATTTTTACCCGTACTAAAACGGGCACACTTGATGTGACTGAATTATTAGAAAAACACGGTTTCCGTGCTGCGGCATTAAACGGTGATATGACTCAACAATTACGTGAGCAAACCTTAGATCGCTTACGTAATGGTAGCCTTGATATCGTCGTTGCAACCGATGTGGCTGCGCGCGGTATCGATATTGAACGAATCAGTCTTGTAGTGAACTATGACATCCCGCTTGATGCAGAGTCTTATGTTCACCGTATTGGCCGTACCGGTCGTGCTGGTCGTTCTGGTCGTGCATTATTATTCGTTGAACCACGTGAACGCCGTTTACTTCGCAATATCGAACACTTGATGAAAAAACCAATCAATGAAGTTGAATTGCCAAATCATGAAGTGTTACAAGCCTGTCGTCGTAAAAAATTCCAAGACAAGATTACCAAGCAATTGGAACATCACGATCTCGAAATGTATCGTAGCTTATTGGAAGATTTATTCACAGCAGATCAGGATCAAGAAGATATTGCTGCAGCCATGTTGATGTTGCTTCAAGGTAAACAAAAACTCATCCTTCCACCGGATCCACCAATGGATAAACGCCGTCGTGACCGTAATGATCGCGGTGATCGCCGTGAAAATCCTCGTTCGGCTGAACGTCGTGGTGAACGTAAAGGCTACGGCACACCACAACCGATGGATTTATATCGTATCGAAGTGGGTCGTGCGGATGGTGTAGAAGTGCGTCATATCGTAGGTGCTATCGCAAATGAAGGTGATATTAACAGCCGTTATATTGGCCATATCAAACTTTATGATGACTACTCTACTGTTGAATTACCACAAGGTATGCCAAAAGAATTGCTCCAACAATTCGGTAAAACTCGCGTTTTAAATAAACAAATGCAAATGAGCTTTATGGGCGCAGCACAGTCAGACAATAGACGTGGTGGTAATGACTTTGGTGGAAAAGGTCGCCGTAATGAACGTGGAGACCGAGTCCAAGATCGTTTCCGTGGTGAACGTAATGGCGAACGTCGTCAACGTAAATTTAACGATAAAAATGACCGCACTTTTAATGAACGTGGTCGCCGAGATCGCCAACGTTAATCCTTATTTAACAGCCCCTTGAAGTAAAAGGGGCTTTTTTATTGTCTTAATTCTCGTTACAATCGTCTCTTATCTCAATTTATAAGGTTTATCTATTGAAAGGTCTATTTTTACGTATTATTGCGGCTTTTGCATTATTACTTTGGGCAATTGATATGGTCTTCCCTTGGCAAAAAATTATGCAATCGGAGCAAAACCCTTACACCACGATCAAAAATCGTGGCAGCCTGATAGTCGGCACCATTAACAATCCCATTTACTATTTTATTGGGAATGAAGGCGAATCAGGCTTGGAATACGAATTAGCAAAAAACTTTGCTGATTATTTAGGGGTTCGCTTACAAATTAAAACCTTAGAAAATAACGATCAACTTTTTAATGAATTGGAGAACAATAATATTGATATCGCCGCTGCGAATCTTTTGTTCCAGCCTCAACGTGCAGAAAAATTTCAGTTAGGGCCATCTTATACTTCTGCCTCTTGGCAGCTTGTGTATAAAAAAGGTGAAAATCGTCCGAAAGATTTAGCGCAAGTCCAGCAAGAAATTATTATTTCTGCGGGGGAAGACTTAGAAAAATTATTATCCCTCGCGCAGAAAAAACTTCCTGCACTTAAATGGCAGAATAACAAACAGTTAACCCAAGAGGAATTATTAATTCAAGTGGCGGAAGGCAAAATTCCTTATACCATTGCAAATAGTATTGATGTGGCGGCTGCACAACAAATTCGCCCTAACTTAGCAATTGCATTTGACCTAACGGATGAAATGACCGTGCATTGGTATCTTTCTAATAAATCCTATAATGAGTTACAAGCAGGCTTGTTGGATTTTATGAATAATGCCATTGAAACGGGATTAATTGATCGTATTGAAGAAAAATATTTCCGCCATATTACTGCCTTTGATTATGTAGATACTCAGGCTTATCTAGAGGCAGTTGAAAAAATTCTCCCTCAATATCAACCGCTCTTTGAAAAATATAAAGGGAATTTAGACTGGCGATTATTAGCCGCTGTGGCCTATCAAGAATCCCATTGGGACCCTTATGCCACCTCTCCAACGGGTGTACGCGGAATGATGATGCTCACCAAAGATACGGCTGTGAGGATGAATATTAATAATCGCACAGATGCCGAACAAAGTATAAAAGCGGGATCGGAATATTTGCATTGGCTACTCGACCAGATGCCTGATAGTATTCCAGAAGAAGATCGAATTTGGTATTCTTTAGCAGCATATAATATGGGATTAGGGCATATTTTAGACGCACGTCGCTTAACAAAAAAATTAGGTGGTAACCCAGATAACTGGTTAGATGTAAAAAATAATCTTCAACTATTATCGGAAAAGCGCCATTATTCAAACTTAAAATATGGCTACGCTCGCGGCTATGAAGCCTACCAATATGTCGAAAATATTCGACGTTACATGAATAGCATTGTGAATTATCATCGCGTTCAAGAAAACCAAGCGACTGCAACAGAGTAAGTGCGGTCAGAAAAAGCAACGTTTTATTGAACTCAAAGAAAACAAGGAGAAAAAGATGTTAAAAAGAAAAACTTTTTTAAAGAAAAAAGCATCAAGAGATATCTCTGCCTCGCGCAACTTGCGTTTAAGACGCTTAAAACACCGTAAAGCAAAACAATTCCAACGTCATGCATTACAATTAGTGATTCAAGATATCTAAAAAAGGGCGAACATCATGTTCGCCCTTTTATTATTTGTTATTAGATATTATTGCTTAATACCACCGAATGCACCCCGAGACTGATCTGCTTCATTCGTAAATAAGCCTGTCATTTCTTGTGCATTTTCACCAAAAAAACCACCTTGGGTTTTAATACCATTTAGTTCACCAGCAAAGCTATTACCTGTAATTTTACCACCAAAATTCATACCTGGTACGGCATTAGCTTTTTCCGTAATATTAATGTCAATGACTTTATTAGCAAAATCAGCCGTAGCTTTCATTTCACTTATCTCACTATAATTTTGGTTACCATCCTTTTTATATACAGCTCCACCTTTATACTCTGCTAATCCTGTTGTAGGAATTTGTGTCACTGCTGTTGGTAAACCTTGCGCATAAAAATATTGATTACCTGTTAATTTATCAACATAGGTACCAAATGCACTTGATTGTAAATTACTATTACTTAAGATAGTTTGCCCTTCTTTTCGAAGATTATATAAATCGTCATATTCTTCATAAGTCCATGGATCAATATCTCCAGCTCTTCTCAAGATATTAATATCAACTAATTTACCTGATTCATCAATTATCGTAAGATCTCGCACATCACGAGCTAATGGACGGCTTGCCTCATTTTCTTCTCCAGTTAAAACCCCACCGGAAATGACATCTTTCATCTCCCCACTAACTCCGCCAAAGATCTTATCACTTAGTGGAATACGTGCTTTTTCATCAGCTTGTAAATTTTCAAGTTGTTTCAATCTTTCTTCAGCGGCTTTTTTTTCTGCTTCTGTTTGTTCGCTATTATTTTTTGCCGTTTTTATTGCAGCTTCAGCTTTTTTCACAGCAGCGTCCGCTTTCTTATTTGCTTCAGCGATTCTTTGATTTAGTTCAACCTCGGCTTGACGAATCTGCTCAGAATTATCTGAGCCACCTTTTGAGCTAGAAGAACAAGCACCTAATGCCATAAAGCAGGAAAGTGCAATAATGGAAAGTTTAATTTTGTTCATAAAAGGATCCTTATTATCTTGTTTTTTAGACTAAATGATGACTCCATACAATTTAAATGAAATAAAAATAATTTTCAATACCATTGTAAGATTTATT
>CAUGKJ010000134.1 GCA_959600045.1 uncultured Haemophilus sp. | reverse complement strand
TTGTCCGCTTCACCAGATAGGGTTTCAGAATTAACAGATTGCACATAAGCAGCACGAGCCACTAATGCGCCTAAGCCTAAGAAAATAAAACTCGTTGCGATGAGATAACGACCACGAAGGAAGCATTTCTCAAACACCATTTTCGGTTTGTTTGGTTTTACTGACGCAGGTTGAGCCAATTTTCTAATTGTTTTCTTTGGCTTTCCTGGTTTCTTAGAGGAATTAAATCTAACCATTTTATTCAAAATCCCTATTCAAAAATAACCACTTCTTGTTCACTTTGAACACGTTGCATTTTTAATGTACCAATTGCAATGGATTCAACTCTTGTATTATCACTTTCGGTTGCTTCTTGTAATTGCAAATTGCGATATTCGTTTTCAAGGGCTTGGTGTTGTAATACCAACTGCCCGTTTTCAGAAATTAAGCCTCGTGTTTGGTGGGTCATCCAAATCGTGCCCATTGCAGAAGCTAAAATTAATAAAAGTAAGACGACAATTAATTTATTAGAAGAAAAAATATCTTCAACGAGAATATGTTGTAAAGGATAACGTTCACTATTTTCTAACATTTTATTTCACCCTTTCCGCAATACGTAACACCGCACTTCTTGAACGTGGATTCGCCAAAATTTCTGCTTCACTCGGCTGAATCGCTTTACCAATGATTTTTAACTTTTGATTACGTTGAATTTGATCTTCACGTAGTGGTAAGCCTCTTGGAATATCCTCGCCTTTGCTTTGCTTACGCATGAAATGTTTTACCATTCTGTCTTCAAGTGAATGAAAACTGATAATCGATAAACGCCCTTCAGGGGCCAACATATCTAATGCAGAATTTAATACACTTTCTAACTCATCTAATTCTGCATTAATATAAATTCGAATGGCTTGGAAGCTACGAGTCGCTGGATGCTTATGTTTATCTTTAAAAGGCACAGCTTGAGCAATTAATTCAGCGAGCTGAGAAGTACGACTTAAACATTCTGTGCCATTTTTGACCGCACTTTTATTGAATTCTACGATGGCAGTCGCAATTCGTTTTGCAAAACGCTCTTCGCCAAAGGTTTTTAATACCCAAGTTAAATCATCAACAGATACTTGTTTTAGCCACTCTGCCGCTGATAAACCTTGTGTGGTATCCATGCGCATATCTAACGGGCCATCTTTCATAAAACTGAAACCACGCTCTGCTTCATCAAGCTGTGGAGATGACACCCCTAAATCCAGCAAAATGCCGTCAATTTTACCAACTAAATCGAGTTTTTGACAGATATCTGGAATGTGAGAAAAGCTATTATGTTCAATATGAAAACGAGGGTCTTGAATTTTTTCAGCTTCAGCAATCGCACGAGGGTCGCGATCAACTGCAATCAAACGACCATTTTCAGAAAGCTGAGAGAGAATTAGACGAGAATGACCACCACGACCAAAAGTACCATCAATATAAATCCCATTTTCTTTCAACGCCAAACCATTCACCGCTTCGTGAAGCAAAACCGTGATATGTTCAGGTACAGAAAAGGAATTTTGCGTAGTCATAAGTAAAAAGTAAACGTTAAATCAAAATCGATAAAGAGAAGATAGAGCGGCGCAAGCACCGCTTATCCTGCTAGTGCTGCTGTTCTATAATGACAGCATTTTTAGTTCTTCAGAAGCACCGAATTCAGCACTTGAGCCAATTTCGATATCCTCATCAATTTGTGCGTACCATTCAGTATCGCTCCAAATTTCAAATTTGTTCAACTGCCCTACCAACATTAAGCCTTTTTCTAATTTTGCGTGTTGACGTAATGGACCACTCAATAAGATACGACCTTGCGCATCCATTTCACATTCTGTGGCATAACCGAGCATTACACGTTGTAAACGACGTTGATTTGGGTCAAAGTTGGAGAGTGAAAGTAGTTTTTGTTCGATTTTTTCCCATTCATCTAAAGGATAAAGTAATAAACAAGGCTGACGAATATCAACAGTACAAACCATTTGACCTTGGTTCTTTTCCATGATTTCAGCACGATAACGAGTAGGAATCGCTACACGACCCTTCGCATCTAAATTTACCGCTGCTGCACCACGAAACATTTCTCTACCTTTAAACCTTTATTTTTAGAAAAATTTGGCAGAATTTTCCACAAAATTCCACTTTTCACCACTTTGCGTAAGTTTATCGGTTGTAGCCTTAACTTGCAAGCAATTAAAACGTAAAGATTGGTAAATTTTGGTAATAAAATAAACAAAAAAACCGTTTGAGATTTTCCTCAAACGGTTTTTCAATTTTTAACTCAATTGACTAGTTATTTACATAAGCTTCTTCGTCACGTTCACCTAATGGTTTAAGCTGTGTGAAGAATAATACTAAACAAAGTATTGTTAAACCTAAGCCGATATAAACAGATAATTGATAGTCTAAACCGAAACCGATTTTGTTGTATGCTAGGTAAGTGAAACATATTGTACATATCCAGTGGAATTTATTATAGCGATATAAATACGCAGCTGCAGTCCATAACATAACCATCGCAGTAGTTTGGTTCGCCCAAGTGAAGTAACGCCATAAGATAGAGAAATCCACTTTTGATACGATATAACCAACCACGAATAATGGCACAGCAATAATTAAACGTTTAGCTAAGGTTTTTTGTTCTAAATGGAAAAATTCTGCAATAACAAGACGTGCCGCACGGAATGCTGTATCGCCTGATGTAATTGGAAGAACAACCACACCTAACACTGCAAAAATACCACCAACAAGACCTAAGAAGTGGATAGAAGAGTCATAAACCACTTTAGAAGGAGAACCTGCTTTAATCGCTGCTAATAAATCTGGTAAAGAATCATAGAAACTTAAACCAACTGCACACCATACTAACGCAATCACACCTTCACCGATCATCGCACCGTAGAAAATGAAACGTCCTTCTTTTTCGTTTTCAGTACAACGCGCCATTAACGGGCTTTGTGTTGCGTGGAAACCAGATAATGCACCACAAGATATTGTTAAAAACAAGAGTGGCCATAATGGTAAATCTGCACGGGTTTCAAAGTTTTGGAAGAATTTCTCAAAAGACATACCGTCCACAGAACGATAGAAAGAAATTGGATCTGCTGAGCTAAGATCTGCACTTACTAAACCATATACCATACCTACAGACATAAAGAGTAATAATGCACCGAAGAATGGGTAGATACGACCGATGATTTTATCAACTGGAAGTAATGTTGCAAGAATATAGTAAATGAAGATGATACCAGTCCAAACACTGATAACTGTCGCTTTATCCATACCCCAAACGGTAATACCACCTGCTTCAGCTACTTGATGGATTTCTTCAGCATTGCTAATAGAAATGCTACCTGATGCGGCACCGAACACATCCATTGTAATCGTACCCATTAATTGAGCTGGACTTGCAACGAATACCACACCCACTAATAATAAAAGTACAACTGCTAGGATGTTAATAAATGCTTTAACTGGACGACCTAAGTATTTACCTGCTAGGTTAGGCATAGATGCACCGCCATTACGCACACTTAACATTCCGCAGAAATAATCGTGTACCGCACCAGCAAAGATACAACCCACTACAATCCAAAGCATTGCAACTGGTCCGTATAACGCACCAAGAATCGGACCAAAGATTGGACCTGTACCAGCAATGTTTAATAATTGAATTAACCAAATCTTAGTTTTAGACATTGGCATATAGTCAACGCCATCATTCATGGTATAAGCTGGCGTTTGACGGTTTGGATTGATCACAAAAATGCGCTCAATTACACGACTATAAATGAAATAACCTGCTAGCAATAACGCCACGCAGAAGAAAAACCACAACATAAAAAATACTCCTCAGGAATAAATGAATACCGAAATTTAGTCATATACTAGACTTCGTCGGCGGTATTCTAAGTGAAAATCATCAAAATCAAAATTTTAATTTTTACATTGTTTCAATTTTGTGATCCATGTC